>QHSB01000483.1 GCA_003220335.1 Candidatus Rokuibacteriota bacterium | reverse complement strand
CGACGACGCGCGCCGGCGACTGGCGCATGGACGTGGCGCGGGTGCCGGACGGACTGCGCGTCACCGCGTTCGCCGGCGCGCGCCCGCTCCTGCTGCTCGCGCGTGGCGCCGAGGCCGAGCCGGCCCACACGTGGTTTCGCGACTTCGACCTGCCGCGCGAGCGCGAGCGCGGCCTGGACCACGTGGAGGATCACCTGCACGCGGGGACCTTCCGCGCGCGGCTCGATCCCGACGCCGCCCTCACGCTCGCGCTCTCGGCCGAGGCGGCGCCGTCGCCCGACGGTGAGGCCGCGGCAGCGCGTCGCGCGCAGCACGAGGCCGACGTGCTCGCGCGCTGGGAGCGGGCGCGGCCTGACGCCGGAACGGCGCCGCCGTGGATCCGCCGGCTCGTCCTCGCCGCCGATCAGTTCCTGGTGCGTCGTCCCCTGCCCGACGACCCCGACGGCGCCACCGTCATCGCCGGCTATCACTGGTTCGGCGACTGGGGCCGCGACACGATGATCGCCCTGCCGGGCCTCACGCTGGCCACCGGACGTCCCGAGGCCGCGCGCAAGATCCTGACGACGTTCGCGCGCTTCGTGGATCGCGGGATGCTGCCGAACCGCTTCCCCGACGGCGGCGAGACGCCCGAGTACAACACGGCGGACGCGACGCTGTGGTACGTCGAGGCGCTCCGCGCGTATCACGCATCGACCGGCGACGATGGTCTGCTGAAAGACCTCTATCCCACGCTCGAGTCGATTCTGGCGTGGCATCGCGACGGCACGCGCTACGGCATCCGGCAGGATCCGGCCGACGGCCTGCTCGCCGCCGGCGAGCCCGGCGTGCAGCTCACCTGGATGGACGCCAAGGTCGGCGACTGGGTGGTAACGCCGCGCATCGGCAAGCCGGTCGAGATCAACGCGCTCTGGTACAACGCGCTCGTGGCGATGGCCGGCTTCGCCCGGCGCCTGCGCCGGCCGGCGGGCGACCTCGAGGCGCAGGCCTCGCGCGTGGCGGCGGGCTTCGAGCGCTTCTGGAATCGCCTCGATGGCCGATGCTTCGACGTCCTCGACGGCCCGGACGGCCACGACACGGCGCTGCGTCCGAACCAGATCTTCGCGGTGTCGCTGCCGGCGAGCCCACTGTCGGCCGAGCGTCGCCGCGCCGTCGTCGACGCGTGCGCGCGCCACCTGCTGATCTCGTACGGCCTGCGGAGCCTCGCGCCGTCCGACTCGCACTACGTCGGACGCTACGGCGGCGACCAGCGGGCGCGCGACGGCGCCTATCACCAGGGCACGGCCTGGAGCTGGCTCCTCGGCCCCTTCGCGCTGGCGCACTTCGCGGCGTACGGCGACGCGGCACGCGCGCGCGAGTTCCTGGTCCCCCTCGCCGATCACCTGGAAGATCACGGGCTCGGCTCGATCGCCGAGATCTTCGACGGCGATGTGCCGTTCGCGCCGCACGGCTGCATCGCCCAAGCGTGGAGCGTCGCCGAGACGCTGCGCGCCTGGCAGGCGCTCGACGCGGCGGCCGCCCCGGGCGAACCGTCCCGCCCGCGCCGCGTGTCTTAGAGGCACCACTCACACAGGAGGTCGTGATCATGAAGACATCGCATTTGCTCATCGCCTCGGCCGTGGCCGCCGCGCTCACGCTGCCCTACGCGTCGCCGAGCCAGGCCGGCCCCGCGCCCAAGCCCAAGTTCCAGTCCGAGAAGTGCTTCGGCATCGCCAAGGCGGGCAAGAACGACTGCCAGACCGCGAACTCGTCCTGCGCGGGCACGTCCAAGCGCGACAACCAGGGCGACGCCTGGATCTACATGCCGACGGGTGCGTGCGACAAGGTCGTCGGCGGCAGCAAGGAACCCAAGAAAGCCTGACGGGACAGGAGCGGGAACCGATGACCGCACACGCCATGACGACGGTGCCGATGTCCGGGGTGCGCGGTGCGATCGCGCGGGCGCTCGACGTGCTCGGCCGGTTCCCGCTCCCGCTGCTGCAGCTGATGTTCCGGCTCGCGGTGGCGAGCGTGTTCCTCAAGGCCGGGCTGATCAAGATCCGCTCGTGGGAAACGACCGTGCAACTGTTCGCCGACGAGTACAAGGTGCCGGTGCTGTCACCGGATCTCGCGGCGACGATGGCGGCGACGTTCGAGCTCGGGTGCGCGACGCTCCTGATCCTCGGCCTCGGCACCCGGCTGGCGACGCTGCCGCTTCTCGGCATGATCGTGGTGATCCAGACCTTCGTCTACCCGAACGCCTACGCGGAGCATCTGACCTGGGCCTCCATTCTCATCTTCCTGCTCACGCGCGGCGGCGGCCCCTGGTCGCTGGACAAGGCACTCGGGCTCGAGCCTGAGGCGCGACGCTGAGCGCGTGATGGAGGTGAGCCCGACCCCGACGCCGCCGGCGCTGCGCCCCTGGCAGCGCCTGGCGGTGCGGCTGGCTTCCGTCTTCGTCCTCGTCACGCTCGTCACCGTCGGCGTGGTCGGCGTGCTCGTGCACCAGCGCCAGAGCCGCGCGGTCGAGGACACCGTCGGCACGCAACTCCTGAACATCGCACGCGTGAGCGCGCTGCTGGTCGATCCTGCGGCGCATGCCGAGGCGGCGCGCGTTCGCCGCGCCGACGCGCCCGCCTACCGCCGCGTCACGAAGGCGTTGACGGCCATCCGCGACGAGACGCTGCTGACCACGCCGATGCGCACGCTGACCGACTACGACCGCGGCACGCGCCGCGCGCGCATCGTGGTCACCACGGCGGAGGACGAGCGGCCGGGCGAGGCGTTCGTGGTCGGGCCCGAGGCGGCCGACGCCGTCGCGTGGACGTTCGAGGACGGCGTGGCCCGCTACACCGGCATCTACCGCACGCGCGGCGGCACGCGCATCAGCGCCTTCGCGCCCATCCTCGACGCGCGCGGCGGCACCGCCGCCGTCCTCGAGGTCGATTACCCGGTGGACTTCTACTTCGACCGCCTGCGCGAGCTGGACACCACGATCGCGCTCGGCAGCCTCGCCGGCGTGCTGCTCGCCCTGATCCTGGCCGTCGTCCTGGCGCGGCGCCTGACGCGGCCGGTGGTGGCGCTCACCGGCGCGGCCGGCCGCGTGGCGGGCGGCGATCTGTCGCAGGCGCTCGCCGTCACCTCGCGCGACGAGGTCGGCCAGCTCACGCGCGCGTTCAACGCCATGGTCGAGGGCCTGCGCCAGCGCGAGGTCATCCGCAACGCGTTCGGCCGCTACGTCTCGCCCGAGGTCGCCCGCGCCGTGCTGGAGTCGCCGGGGGGGCTCGCGCTCGGCGGGCGCAAGCGCGAGATCACCGTGCTGATGTCCGACCTGCGCGGGTACACGCGCTTCGCCGAGCACGGCGACCCCGCCGGCGTCATGGAGGTGCTCAACGACTACCTCGGCCGCATGGCCGACATCGTCATCGCGCACGGCGGGACGATCAACGAGTTCATCGGCGATGCGATCTTCGCGGTCTACGGCGCGCCCGTCGAGCACGCCGACCACGCCGAGCGCGCCGCCGCCACCGCGCTCGCGATGCAGCGCGCGATGGACGCGCTCAACGACGCCAACGTCGCGCGCGGCCGCCCGCGCCTGCTGATGGGCATCGGCATCAACACGGGCGAGGCCGTCGTGGGCAACATCGGCTCCGAGCAGCGGACGAAGTACGCGGTGGTCGGCGCCGCCGTCAACCTCGCCGCGCGCGTCGAGGGCTGCACGGTGGGCGGCCAGATCCTCATGACGGAGTCCACCGTGCGCTACCTGGGGCCCCTCGCCGAGGTCGCGCCGCCGGTCAGGGTCGAGCTCAAGGGCCTCGACGCGCCGGTCGCCCTCTACGAGCTGCGCGGACTCGGCGGGCGCTGGGCACAGCGTCGCGAGGCCGTCGCCGAGTCCGGCCGTGACGTGTCGCTGCCGCTCGTCGGCTGGATCGTCGACGGCAAGCAGGTGCGCAGCGAGTCGTTCGCCGGCCGCGTGCGCCGCCTCGGCGCGCGTCACCCGGATCGACCTCACGTCCGTCGATCCCGCCGACGCGGCCGTCCTCGACGGCCTCGGCGACGACCCCGCCTCGGAGGCCTCGTGAGCGCGATCGAGACGCGGCGATGAGGCTGACGTGCCGCGAGGCGATCGCCCGGATGTCGGCGTTCCTCGGCCGCGAGCTGGGCCCCGTCGACGTCGCGCGCCTCGTGCTGCACCTCTGCACGTGCGCTCCCTGCCGCGCCTATCTGCGGACGCTACGCGCGACCATCCGGATCGCCGGCCGCGCAGCCGCCGTCGAGATGCCCGAGGAGATGAAGCGACGCCTGCGCGCCTTCCTCAGCGAGCGCTTGCCGGAGCCGCCAAACTAGCATCGAGGCGCGTCACGGGTTCCCCGGGACGCGCCGAGCGTGGGGGTGTGGGGGCCATTTCGGGGCCCCACCTAAATAGTCGCCGCGGCCATAATTCGCAGGGCGGTCTCGATGGCGCGCATCATCAGCGGCAGGTCCATGCTCGGCTGATCGAGGCCCGAGGCCGCGACCATGGCCGCCGACTGCGGCAGGTGGATGAAGCCCGCCGGGATGGCGAGCCCGCGCCGCTCCAGCAGGTGCCGCGTCGTGTACATCGTCTGGTTGCAGAGATAGGTCCCGGCCGTGTTCGACAGGTACGCGGGCACGCCCTCCGCGACGAGGGCCTCGAGGATCGCGCCGAGCGGCAGCGTGCTGAAGTACGCGACGGGCCCGCCGGCCACGCACGGCTCGCCGCTCGCGCGATAGCCGGCGTTGTCGGCGATCTCGAAGTCCATCACGTTCACGGCCACGCGCTCCAGCGCGATCCGCGCGCGACCGCCGGCCAGGCCCAGGTGGACGATCGCGCGCGGCGCCAGCTCGTCGACCAAGTGATTGACCGAACGCGCGGCGGCGGCATGGTGGACGGGCAGGACGGCGGCGCGCACGACCTCCGCGCCGAACGCACGGCCATCGAGCGCCTTGGCGACCTCGCCGGCCGGATTGGCCGTGAACCCACCGAACGGCTCGAAGCCGGTGAGCAGGATCACGCCGACGCTCCGCTCGCCAGCTCGCGTGCGAGCAGGCGCGCCACGCCGCCCCAGTCGCGGCCGTCGACGTCGATGGCGACCCGGCTGCCGTCGCCCTCCGCCGACGCGCGCAGGCGGAGCACGCCGCCGACGGCCAGGCGCGCCTCCAGCGTGCCGGCGTCGACATCGAGGCGCCGGATGGCGACGCCGAGGCCCCGCAGCACGAGGGAGCTCTGCATGAGCACGTCGACCGGCGCGGTGGGGACGTCGAAGCGGCGAACGCGCCCCGGCCAGCGCAGCAGCTCGGCCAGTCGATTCAGCATCGCTCCAAGGGTAGCAGGCGGGACGGCGAGTGCGCTATCGTCGGGGCCATGAGCGACCAAGAACCCATCCTCGTCGAGCAGGACGGCCGCGTGGTCACGGTCACCTTCAACCGGGCCGAGGCGCGCAACGCCATGACCTTCGAGATGTACGAGACGCTGCACGATCTCTGCGAGAAGTTCGACACGGATCCGGCCGTTCGCGTGATGGTCCTCACGGGCGCCGGCGACAAGGCGTTCGTGAGCGGCACCGACATCCGCCAGTTCCTGAGCTTCAAGACGAAGGAGGACGCGCTCGGCTACGAGGCGCGCGTCACGCGGGTGCTCAGCCGCATCGCCAACATGACCAAGCCGACGATCGCCATGGTCGGCGGCGTTCAGCCTGGGCCTGCTCGCGGCCACCGTCGGCCCCGTGCGCGCGCGCGAGATCGTGCTGACCGCGCGGCTCGTGGGCGCGGCGGACGCCAAGGCGATGGGGCTCGTGGACGAGGTGCATCCGGCGACGGCGCTGCGCGGCCGCGTCAAGGAGCTGGCCGCGCACATCGCGGAGCTGGCGCCGCTGACCCTGGCGGCGACGAAGGAGGCGGTGCGCCGGATGATCGCCGCCAACTCGCCGGGCAGTCTCGAGGACCTGTTGCTCTCCTGCTATCTGAGCGAGGACTTCAAGGAAGGCGCGCGCGCCTTCCTCGAAAAGCGCAAGGCCAACTGGCAGGGGCGCTGATTGGCCCTGCCGTGGCTTCCCCAAGAAGCCGCGAGAACACCTGAGCGTGGCGTCAGCAACGTGACGGCAGGAACACGGGTTCGATCCGAACGGGATTCGAACCCGTGTTCCCGCCCCGCCGCACGCGTTTGCCAGCGAATCAAGGAGTTGCGGCGCGTTGAGTCAACGACCTTCGGGAGGGGCCGCCGCAGCTGTCCGGCCGACGACCTTCCTCCACGCTTTCGATGCCGCTTCTTCGCGACGGGTGCCGGACGCGGATGAGGCACGCGAAGGCGCCACGCCTCGAAGCGGTCGAGCACACCCATCGCGACGACGATGAGCAGCACGTACAGCAGGAGTAGACCGGTGCTCGAATCACTCATGCGCGCGCAGAAGGTCCTGGCCGCCGCGCTCGACGTTGGCACGGCGACGGGCCGAAGTCGAGAAGGATCCAGTCGAGCTGCAGCTTGGGAGTGACGCCCACGCCTTCGACCCTGGGTTCTTTCGACGACGATCGAGGGGGGGATGGTTACGCTAAGGCCCGCCGCTCCCCAATTCGCAGCCGTCGTCAGCCACATAGACGCCGCCGTGCGTCTCGCACCACTGCTGTGCGGCGAGCTCCTCCGGCGTCGTGTGGTGCTCGCACGTGCCTCCCACATAGTCGCCGCCCAACCGTTCGCAGACTGCGGTCGCGCTGAACCGCCCGCTGCCGGTGCAGGCCGACAACGCCAGGACAGCCGTCACGACGAGCGCGCGCAGCACGGCCGAGAACGCCTTCGTGCGGGATCTTCCGTTCGAGGACGTCATGCCATTCGGACGCTTGCAGTATCGGATTCGTTACTCGAGTGCCTCGGCCGCGCGGTCGATCAGAGCCCGCTGGCGTTGGTTGGCGCGCAGATTGATCGAGACGTCGCGGGGCTGTCGCTCCTCGGTCCGCGTGGCCGGCATGGCGCCCTCCTCTGTATTCACAAGTGATATACGTGAACGTGTTGATGTTGTCGACACAGGAGGTGCTCGCGACAGCGTGTCTCGGCAACGAGCGCGGGCGGCAACAATGGCCCGTGGGACTGCCCGCTCGAAAGCTGAGCTTCCCTGCGATAGTTGCCACGGATCCGCAGACGAGAGGCGGGGTCAGGGGTAACCCCTGTAGGTGGTGCGACCTAAAAGTTTGTTGCTACTGAGAACCGTCGCGATGATCGAGCGGGGGCCGAGACCGCCAGTGTCGAGTAACGGTGCACCGACCGCCCGTCACTGGACGCCTGCCGACGCTGTTCGCGGCTGGAGCCGTGACTGCCAGGGCCGCTAGGCGGCCTTCCGCCGGCCCGTCGCCTCGCGAAAGCGCTCGATCGCCGCGAGCGCGCCGGCCACCTGCAGCGCGCGCTCGGCCGTCGCGCCCGCCTTCTCCGCGACGTCGGCCACCGGCCGCCGCCACATCACGAGGCCCGCCACCACCGCCGCCGCGACCGGGATCCACGGCAGCCAGCCGCGGCGGCGCGCGGCCTCCAGGGCGTCTCCCACGAGACGCCCCGCGAGGGCTACGTCGTTCCGGACTTCAGTCGCCGTTCGGCCCATTGCCAGGTCTCCTTGATGGATGCGAAGGTGTGCCGCAGCAGGCCGAGGTGCCGCACGCGATAGACGGACCACGCGAGCGCGCCGGCCGCCAGCAACGCGCCGCCGCCGCCCGCGCTCAGCAGCGGGCGCCAGTCGGCGCCGAAGGTCGGCGCCAGCGCAGCGGCGAGGGTCACGGTGAGCCCGGTCACGAGAATGACGGCGGCCACGATCGCCACCCCGAAGGCGAGGACGAGATCGAACGCGACGCGCTTGGTCTCGCTGACCGCCAGCTCGACCTCCAGCCGCGCCAGCCGCGCGACGCCCTCGGTGACGGACGCGGCCGCGCGCACGGTGGGCCGCACGGGCAACCGGAAGACGTTGGCGGGCAGCGCGGCCTCGCCGGGCACGGCCTCGCCCTCCGCCTTGGCGTCGGCGGCGCCGCGCTCCGCGGCAGCGTGCTCGATCACGGCATTCACCTCGGCGCCGAGCAGCAGCGCCGCGCCGCTCAGGTAGAGCCACAGCATCAGCAAGATCGCGCCGCCGAGCGAGCCGTAGGTAGCGTTGTAGTCCGCGAAGTGGGTGACGTACCAGCGCAGGCCCGCCGACAGCACGAGCCAGAGGACGACGGCCAGGGCCGAGCCCGGCGTCACCCAGCGGAACTTCTGCTCGACGGAGGGCGCCAGGTAGTAGACGAGGGCGACGCCCACGCTCACCAGCAGGATGACGACCGGGATGCTCACGGCGTTCCACAAGAGCGTGAAGAGCCAGCCGAGCCCGACCCAGCCGGCGACGGTCTCGCCGATCTTCGGGCCGAAGACCATCAGCACGAGCGCGGTGAGGATGAAGACCGAGAAGAGGAGCGTGAGGCCGATCGCGACCAGCCGGTATCTCCAGAACGGTCGTATCTCTCGAACGCCGTACACCGCATTCAGCGCCGTGATGATCGAGGCCATGCCGTTGGACGCCGCCCACAGCGCGCCGAGCACGCCGATCGACAGGAGGCCGCCGTGGGCGCCGCGCACGATCTCGCGCAGCGTCTTCTGGGTAACCGAAGCGGCGTCTGGCGGCAACGCAGTCGAGAGGTACTCCATGAGGCGATCCATCAGGTGCGGGATCGGCAACAGGCCGATGAGGGCGGTCAGGAAGAGCAGCGCGGGAAAGAGCGCGAACAGAAAGTAGTACGCGAGCCCGCCCGCGCGATCGGTGACCTCGTGTTCTCCCATCTTATGCCACACGCGCCGGGCAAGCTCGCGCACCGTGAGGCCGCCGAGCTTCCAGGGCGAGGCATCCGAGGCCATTGAGAGGCTCGCGATGCACCGCTCATGCCGACGACTCCAACGCCCGGGCGACGCTGGCGTCGATCGGAAACAGCGCGTCGGCCAGGAAATCCTCGAACCGGTGGCGGGCTGGGCGCTTCCGCCCCAGGCCCAGCAGCGCGACGGCCTCCACGCCGTGGGTCTCGCGCGCCGGCCGCATCGCCCGCGAGGTTGCACAGTGTTGCAGGGCGCGCTCGTAGTCGCCACGCTCGACGTCGATCTCGGCCAGGCGCCGGGCCGCGGCCTCGGCCACCGGGGTCTCCGACGACGGCGAGCCGGCCTCGGCATGGGCGGCCAACCACGCCTCCAGCGTCCGGTAGGCCGCGTCGCGGTCTGCCAGGTCGTTCTCGTACTCGTAGCGGCGCAGCAGCAGGGCCCGGCGCTCCCGCGGCTCGGCGCGCTCCAGCGCGGCGGTGACCGCCTCCACCGCGCGGCGCCGCGCGCGCTCGAGCAGCTCCCGCGCGCCGGGCTCGTCGAGGACGTCCGGCCGCAGAGCCAGCGTGTCGGCGGCGTCCTCGAACCGCCCCGCGTCGGCGAGCCGCCGCGCGCGCGCGAGCTGGCGGCGCCGCCGGCGTCGCCG
>QHSB01000532.1 GCA_003220335.1 Candidatus Rokuibacteriota bacterium | reverse complement strand
TGCGCGTGCCCGAGCTGATCGACGTCGTCCGGCTGCTGGGCGACTGCCGGGTGATCGGTGGCGACCTCGTCGAGGTCGCGCACGCCTGGGACCCGACGGGGCGCACCGGCATCGCCGCCTCCTGGGTGATCCGCGAGGCGCTCCTGACGTGGTGGGGAACCGTGCGGTGAGCCGCGAGCGGGAGTACACGGCGCCGCGGTACTACGAGATCGCGTTCGACATGAACCGCAAGGGCGAGGTCGACTTCCTCGTCCACTGCTTCAAGCGCTACGCGAAGCGGCCGGTCCGCCGCGTGCTCGACATCGCCTGCGGCACCGGGCCCCATCTGGCGCGCCTGGCCGAGCGCGACTTCGAGATGGTGGGCCTCGACCTCTCGCGCTCCAACATCGAGTTCCTGCGCGAGCGCCTGGCCGCCAAGGGCCAGCAGGCCGAGCTCGTGGTCGGCGACATGACGGACTTCCGGCTGGCCAAGCCGGTGGACGCCGCGCTCTGCATGCAGGACTCCCAGGGCCACCTGCTGACCAATGAGCAGCTCGTCGCCCATCTCAAGACCGTGGCGCGCGCCGTGCGGCCCGGCGGGCTCTACGTCTTCGACCGCTACATGGTGTCGTCGTGGACGGATCCCGCGCGGGCGTGGTCCTGGTCGCGCCGGCGCGGGCGCGTCATCGTGCGCGCCTCGTTCTCCGCGCTGCACAACGTCAACCCGGTCACCCAGGTGTTCCGCGAGCACATGGTGCTCGAGGGCGTCGAGAACGGCCGCCGGCGCGTGTACCGGCAGTCGCACCTCTCACGGATGCTCTTCCCTCAAGAATTGAAGGCCCTCGTCGCGCTGGCCGGCGGCTTCGAGTTCGTGCAGTGGTTCTTCGGCTTCAAGCCCCATCAGGTGCTCGAGAAGTCCAGGCACCCTCTGCTGATGGTCGTCGTGCTCCGGCGCACTCGGTAACTCGGAGGGGGCTTCGCCCCCTTCCGACGGTTGTCGCACGCCTGACGGCGTGCTCCGCCCTGCCTCCCCCAGAACGACGGATTGCGCCGGCGAAGCCGGCGCTCGAACGGCGCCGGTTCCTGTAAGCTGCGCCGGGTGAGCACCGCCGTCCTGCGGCTCAAGCGCGGACATGACCGCGCGCGCGTTCATCCGTGGATCTTCAAGGGCGACGTCGCCGACGTCTCAGACCGCGTCGAGCCCGGCGGCATCGTCAGCGTCGTCGATCCGGGCGGACGCTTCGTCGGTCGCGGCCTGTTCAACCCGCGTCCCGGGCTCTGCTGCCGGCTGCTCACCTGGACCGACGAGGCGATCGACGCGGGCTTCTGGCGGCGTCGGCTCGGCGCGGCCTACGCGGGACGCGCCGCACGGTCGGGCGCTGCGCGTCTCGTGTGGAGTGAGGCGGACGCCCTCGCCGGCCTCGTCGTCGATCGCTACGGGCCGGTGGCCGTACTCCAGACCGTCACCCTGGGCATGGCGCGCCGCCGCGTCGAGCTGGCCGCGGCGCTACGCGAGACGATCGGCGACGTCGCCGTCTTCTGCGCCGACGATCCCACCGCGGCCGCCCTGGAGGGCTTCGAGCCGGCGGCGGGCTGGCTGGACGCGCCCGGCCCGACATCCGTGATCGTCGAGGAGGGCGCCGCGCGCTTTCTCGTGCGCGTGGGCGGCGGGCACAAGACCGGCCTGTACCTCGACCAGGCGGACAACCGCCAGCGCGTGGCCATGCTCGCCGCCGGGCGGGCCGTGCTGGACGTCTTCGCCTACACCGCCGGCTTCGCCTGCCACGCGCTGCTGGCCGGCGCGACGAGCGCCATCTGCGTCGAGTCGTCCAAGGACGCGCTGGCCGGCGCCGTCGACAACCTCGCGCTCAACGGCGTGGCCGCGCGCGCCGAGGTCCGGGACGCCAATGCCTTCGACGAGCTGCGTCGCCTGGACCGTGCCGGGGCGCGCTTCGGCCTCGTCGTGCTCGACCCGCCGCCTTTCGCGCGTGGCCGCGGGGCGCTCGAGGGCGCGCTGCGCGGCTACAAGGAGATCAACCTGCGCGCCATCCGCCTGCTGGAACCGGGCGGTGCGCTCGCGACGTTCTCGTGCTCGCATCACGTGAGCGACGACGCCTTCGAAGCCATGGTGCGGGACGCCGCAAGCGACGCCGGCACGCGGCTGCGCGTGCTGGCCCCGCTCACCCAGAGCGCCGACCATCCGGTGCTGCTCACCGTCCCCGAGACCCGCTACCTCAAGGGCCTGCTGCTCGAGCGGATGTAGAGCCCCACTTCCTAAAACCCGCGCGTCTCGCCGTGGGCGAGCACCCAGACGCGCTCGTCCGGCAGGCGCATCGCGCGGGCGGCCGTACGCAGGCGGCGCGGCGGCTCGTCGAGCGGCTCGTCGGAGAGGTCGAACGTCCCCCAGTGCATGGCCACGAACGTCCGCGCGCCGGTGTCGGTGAAGACGCGCAGCGCCTCCTCCGGCGTCGTGTGCGTCATGCGCATGATCGCGGGCGGCTCGTAGGCAGAGATCGAGAGCAGCGCCAGGTCGAAGGGCCCGAGCCGCGCGCCGACCTCGCGGAAGCCGTCGTAGTAGCCGGTGTCGCCGCCGAAGAACAGGCGCCGCTCGCGGCCGGCGAGCGCCCAGCCGCCCCAGAGCCGCCGGTTGGTGTCGAAGGGCGTGCGCGCGCACCAGTGCTGCACGGGCGTGAGCGTGAAGGTCACCGCGCCGACGCGGTGGCGGTCCCACCAGTCCAGCTCCTGCACGCGCTCGATGCCGAGCGACGCGAACCACGCCTTCAGCCCGAGCGGCACGAGGAAGAGGGGCTTGTGCGCGGCGGCCAGGCGCTCGACGCTCCGACGGTCGAGGTGGTCGTAGTGGTCGTGCGAGATGACGACGACGTCGATCGGCGGCAGCGCCTCGAAGGCGAGGCCGGGCGCGTTGAGCCGGCGGGGGCCGGCAAAGCCGACGGGACTCGCGCGCTCCGAGAAGTGCGGATCGGTGAGGACATTGAGGCCGTCGAGCTGCACGAGCAGCGTGGCGTGCCCGATCCAGGTGAGCGTCGGCGTCTGGCGGTTGTCGCGCAGCGCGGCGCCGTCGTTGGCCACGCGGGGAAACTCGGGGACGGCTTTCGTGCCGGCGAGGGAGGCCCACACGCGCCGGGCGCGGAAGGCCTGCACCGTCCAGAAGCCCGGCCGCTCGAAGGCGGCGTTGGTGTTGGCGAAGCCGTGCTGCCGGTGGTGGGGCGGCGCGCCCGGCACGGGGCCGCCGACGCCCGCGCACCCCGTCGCGATCAGCAGCGTCGTCGGCAGCAGCGCGCGCCGGGCCGCGCGCCGCGCGCTCAGGCCCGCTCCCCCGTCGGCAGCTCGACGACGAACATCGCGCCGCCCTCCGGACGGTTCTCCGCGTACAGCCGCCCGCCGTGCTGGCCGACGATGCCGTAGGAGACCGACAGGCCGAGACCGCTGCCCTCGCCGGGCGGCTTGGTCGTGAAGAACGGATCGAAGATGCGTGAGAGCAGGCTCGCGGGGATGCCGGGGCCGCTGTCGAGCACCTCGATGGCCACGTGCCGGTCACGCGGCCGCAGCCGCACCGTGAGCACGCGCTCGCCCTCCTGTCGCGCCATCGCCTGGTGCGCGTTCTGCACGAGGTTGAGGAGGACCTGCTGCATCTGGTTCTCATCGGCCCACACGATCGGGGAGTGGTCCAGCTCCGTCGTCACCCGGACCTTGTCCAGCTCGAGCTGGTAGCTCTTGAGCGCGATGACGCGCTGGACGGCGTCGACAAGCGAGCACGGCCGGCGCTCCGGCGGATAGTGGCGCGCGAACATCAGGAGGTTCTGGACGATGCCCGCCGCGCGCGAGGCCTCGTCCGCCATCAGCGCGATGCGCTCGTGCACGGCCGGCGTCACGTCCGCCCGGCTGAGCAGCAGCTGGGCCAGGCCGAGGATGGTCGTCAGGGGGTTGTTGATCTCGTGCGCCACGCCCGAGGCCAGCTCGCCGACGGCCGACAGCTTCTCGGCGTGCACCAGCTCGGAGGACAGGCGCGCGTTGTCGAGCGCGATCGCGATCTGCTGCGCCGTCGCCTCCAGCAGCGTGACCTCGCCTTCGTCGAACGGGTCGTTGGTCTGACGGCCGAGCGAGAGTGTGCCGAGCATGCGGCCGCGCGCGGCGATGGGCACGCAGACGAAGCCGCGGATGCGGTCGCGGCGCACGATCGCCTGCGCCGACGGCAGGAGGTCGGGCGAGCCCATCACGTCCCGCACCACGACGGTCGCCCCGCTGGACGCCACGCGGCCGATGATCCCCTCGCCCACCGTCAGCGCACGGTTGACCTCGCGCATCTGCTGCGAGAGGCCACGCTCCGCGCGCAGCTCGAGCGTCACGCCGTCGGTTGCGACGAGATGCACGCTGGCGATCTCGTGACCGGTGACGTGGGTGAGCGCCTCGAGCGCCGTCTTCAAGATTTCTTCGACGTCGAGGGTACGGCTCACCGTCTCGGAGACGGTGTGGAGGATCTTGAGATGAGGCTCCACGCGCCTCCTATCCTAGCAGGACGCTCAGGCCTGGCGGCCGACCCAGTCGTGCACGAGCGCGAGCGCCCCGTCGAGCTTGCTCGGGTCCGGCGCGCCGGCCTGCGCCAGGTCCGGCCGGCCGCCGCCGCGACCGCCTGCCGCCTGCGCGACCTCCTGGATGAGCTTGCCGGCGGGGAAGCGCTTGACGAGGTCCTTGGTGACGGCGGCCACCAGGTTGACCTTGCCGTCGAGCACGCTGCCCACGCAGACGACACCCGAGCCGAGCCGATCGCGCATCCATCTCGGCCAGCTGCCGCTCGAGCGCCTTCTGCTCGTCGAGCAGCTTGCGCAGCCGCTGCGGCGCCTCCTCGGCGCCGATCTTGAGGATGTCGGCGATCTCGCGCAGCACGCGCTCGCGCCGCGCGACCGCCTCCACCGCCGCCGTCCCCGCCACCGCCTCGATCCGGCGCACGCCGGAGGCCACCGCGCCCTCCTCGGCCACCTTGAAGAAACCGATCTGGCCGGTGGCGTCGAGGTGCGTGCCGCCGCAGAGCTCCGTCGAGAACTCGCCGATCTTCACCACGCGCACGCGGTCGCCGTACTTCTCGCCGAAGAGCGCCATGGCGCCGGCAGCCAGCGCCTCTTTCAGATCCATCTCACGGTGGGTGACCGGCGTGTTGGCCTGCACCTGCTCGTTGACGAGCTCCTCGATTTGCTCGACCTCGCGGTCCTTGACGGCGCCGCCGTGGGAGAAGTCGAAGCGGAGGTGGTCGGGCGCGACGAGCGAGCCCGCCTGCGACACGTGCGTGCCGAGGACGTTTCGAAGCGCCGCATGCAACAGGTGCGTGCCCGTGTGGTGCTGGCGCAGCCCGAGCCGGCGCGGCGACTCGATGGAGACGGCGACGTCCTCGCCCTCGCGCAGGCCACCCTGCCGCACCTTCACGCGGTGCACGATGAGCTTGCTGCCGCGATAGAAGGTGTCGAGGATCTCGCCCTGCCCGGCGCGGCCGACGAGCGTGCCCGTGTCGCCCATCTGGCCGCCCGACTCCGCGTAGCCCGGCGTGCGATCGAGGATGACCTCCACCTCGTCGCCGGCCGCCGCCTCGCGCACCCGGCGGCCGCGCGCCACCATGGCCACGATCGTCGCGGGCGACGTCAGCGTCTCGTAGCCGACGAACTGCTGCGGGCGCGCCAGGCTCCCGCCGATCTGCTGGTAGAGCGCGACCGTCTCCGTCGCGCCCTCATCGCCGCCGAACGTCGCCTTGGCGCGGGCCCGCTCGCGCTGCGCCTCCATTTCCTGCGTCCACGTCGCTTCCGTTTCGTCGCCCACGCGCCAGCCCTGGTCGACGAGGATCTCCTCCGCAAGGTCGCGCGGGAAGCCGTACGTGTCGTAGAGCGTGAACAGGAAGCTGCCGTCGATCGGCCGGCCGCGCCCGGCGCCCTGCACCTGCGCGTACTCCTCGATGCGACGCATGCCGCTGTCGAGAGTCTTGGCGAACTGCTCTTCCTCCTGGCGCACGACCTCGATGATCCGATTGCGCTCGCTCACGATCGCCGGATAGGTCGACCCCATGACCTCGCCGACCCACTCGACGCCGCGCCAGAGGAAGGGCTCGGTGAGGCCGAGCTTGCGGCCGTGGCGCATCGCGCGGCGCATGATTCGTCGCAACACGTAGCCGCGCCATTCGTTTCCCGGCAGCACGCCGTCGGCGATCAAGAACGTGGTGGCCCGCGCATGATCGGCGATGACCTGCATCGAGACGTCCTGCTCGCGCTCGGCGCCGTACCGCTTGCCGCTCAGCCGCGCGATGTGTCCGATCAGCGGCGCGAACAGGTCGGTCTCGTAGCTCGAGCGCTTGCCCTGCATGACGGCCGCCATGCGCTCGAGACCCATGCCGGTGTCGATGGACGGGCGCGGCAGCGGCGTCATCTTCCCGCTCGCGTCGCGATTGAACTGCATGAAGACGAGGTTCCAGATCTCCAGCCAGCGGTCGCACTCACACGCCGGGCCGAGACACGTGCGCCCCGCCGCCTCTTCGGGGCACGGCAGGTCGTCCCCCTGGTGGAAGTGGACCTCCGAGCACGGGCCGCACGGCCCCGTGTCCCCCATCGCCCAGAAGTTGTCCTCCTCGCCGAGCCGGAGGATCCGATCCTCGGGCAGGCCCGCCACGGACTTCCAGAGATTGAACGCCTCGTCGTCGTCCCTGAAGACCGTGGCCTTCAGCCGGCGCCGGTCGAGGCCGAGGTCCTTGGTGAGGAACTCCCACGCGAACGTGATCGCGTCGGCTTTGAAGTAGTCGCCGAAGGAGAAGTTGCCGAGCATCTCGAAGAACGTGTGGTGCCGCGCCGTGCGGCCGACGTTCTCGAGGTCGTTATGCTTGCCGCCCGCGCGGACGCACTTCTGGCAGGTCGTCGCGCGCACGTAGTCGCGTCGCTCCTCGCCGAGGAAGACGCCCTTGAACTGCACCATGCCGGCGTTGGTGAACAGGAGCGTCTGGTCGCCGACGGGCACGAGCGGCGACGACGGCACGCGCGTGTGCCCGTTCCGCTCGAAGTACTTGAGAAACGCCTCCCGAATCTCGGCGCCGGTCATAGGAGCGTCATTGTACCGCGCTCATTCGTCGGCTGCGACGCCGGCGGTCTCGCGCACGACGCGCACGACCACGCTGGTCGAGAACCCGCGGCGCAGGAGATAGTCGCGCAGGCGCGAGACCAGCCGGTCGGGACGGCCGCGGCGCAGCGCCGGCAACCGCCGCCGCGCGGCCTCGCGAGCGCGGGCCAGCGCGTCGTCGCCGCCCAGCGCGCCGAGGGCGGCGGCGATCACGGGTGCGGCGATACCGCGGGCGCGCAATTCCAGGCGCAGGCGCGCGGCGCCGTAGCCGCGCGCGGCGCGGGCGGTGACCCAGTGGCGGGCGAAGGCGGCGTCGTCCACGTAGCCGCGGGCGACGAGGTCGTCCATGACCTCGGTGGCGACCTCGGCGGGAGCGCCGCGCCGGCGCAGCCGCGCGGCGAGATCCGCGCGCGTCCACGCGCGGCGGGAGAGCAGGTCGCCCGCCGCGAGGCGGGCGGCCTTGGCGTCGAGGACTTTCCGGGGCGCTACGATGACCCTATGATTTTAGGGGCGCGGGCGCCCTCAGCCCGAGCGTCTCGCGGATCTTGGCCTCGAGGTCGACAAGCACGGTGGCATTCTCCTGAAGCCACTTCCGCGCGTTGTCACGACCCTGGCCGATGCGCTCGCTCTTGTAGGAGTACCAGGTGCCGGACTTCTCGATGATTCCCTGCTCGACGCCGGCGTCGAGCACGGTGCCGGACTTCGAGATGCCCTCGCCATACATGACGTCGAACTCGGCCTCGCGGAACGGCGGCGCCAGCTTGTTCTTCACGACCTTGACCTTGGTGCGCACCCCGACCGACTCCGTGCCGATCTTGATCGCGTCCTGCCGTCGGATGTCGAGCCGGACCGAGGCATAGAACTTCAGCGCGCGGCCACCTGTGGTCGTTTCCGGCGAGCCAAACATTACGCCGATCTTTTCCCGGATCTGGTTGATGAAGACCACGACGGCGCCCGAGCGGGAGATGGCGGCGGTGAGCTTGCGCAGCGCCTGCGACATGAGGCGCGCCTGCAGGCCCGGCAGCGAGTCGCCCATGTCACCGTCCAGCTCGGCGCGCGGCACGAGGGCGGCGACGGAGTCGATGACGATGACGTCCACGGCGTTGGAGCGCACGAGCGTCTCGGTGATCTCCAGCGCCTGCTCACCCGTGTCGGGCTGGGAGATCAGCAGCTCGTCGATGTTGACGCCGAGCTTTCTGGCGTAGATGGGATCCAGCGCGTGCTCGGCGTCGATGAACGCGCCGGTGCCGCCCAGGCGCTGGGCCTCGGACACGATGTGCAGGGCGAGCGTCGTCTTGCCGGACGACTCCGGGCCGTAGATCTCGACGACGCGGCCGCGGGGCACGCCCCCCACGCCCAGGGCGACGTCGAGCGAGAGCGCGCCCGTGGGGATGACCGCGATCTCCTCCAGCGGCCCCCCCGCCCCCAGGCGCATGACCGAGCCCTTGCCGAACTGCCGCTCGATCGTGGAGATGGCGAGCTCCAGGGCCTGTTTCCGATCGGTTTTCACTTCCGCCATGCGCGCGCTCCTTTATAGTCGCCCGGGTCGTTTCGTCGATTGACTGGGAGCCATCATAGGAGCCCCAACCGGCAGCGTCAATGACCGATCTTGGATACAGTCCTTAGCGGCCAGCCCCTGGGGGCGGGCTCAATCCTCGGGAGGACGTACCCGGTAGCCCTTGCGCTCCATGCAGCGGTTCACGATGTCCCAGTCGTAGCGGTTGGACGGCCAGACGGCGAAGCGCGATGAGCGGAACCCCTCGCGCTTGCAGGCCTCTAGATCCCGGTCGAGCTGGGCCGGCGTGGAGCTGCGGCGCTCGTAGATATAGTGCGGCGCGGCGCAGCCGGCCGCCGCCAGCGCCACGAGGACCAGGAGCGTCCGCCTCACCGGCCCTCCATGGCGTCGAGACACGCCTGCGCATCGGCGCGCCCGCGCTCGACCGCCCGGCCCATGCCCTCGGGGTCGAAGTCGAGCGGCTGCAGCCGAAGCGGCGACGACGGCGTCAGGAGCTGCACGTCCACGTCGGGATGGCGCAGCCGCGCCAGCTCCACGTCGCGCCGGATCGCGTGGATCATCACCAGCTCCATCGACTCTTCCAGCGTGCGGCGCAGCG
>QHSB01000531.1 GCA_003220335.1 Candidatus Rokuibacteriota bacterium | reverse complement strand
CGGCGCCGCCGCCGGGCCCTTCGTGTGGACGCCGGCCCGGGCGCAGGGCTTCAACTGGAAGCGTTTTGCCGGCAAGGAGCTGTTCCTGCTCCTGACCAAGCACCCGTTCATCGAGGTGCTCGAGAAGAACATCCCCGAGTTCGAGTCGCTCTCGGGGATGAAGGTCAAGTGGGAGACGCTGCCCGAGATCCAGGCGCGGCAGAAGATGACCGTGGAGATGACGGCGAACTCGGGCGGGATCGACGCGTTCTTCACCTCGCTGCACGTCGAGAAGAAGCGCTTCTGGAAGGCGGGGTGGTACCACCCGCTGAACAAGTTCCTCGCCGATGCGTCGCTGACCAGTCCCGACTTCGACTGGAACGACTTCACCCCGGGCGCCCGCGCCGGCGTGACCCAGCCTGACGGAAGCATCTCCGCGCTGGCGGCCTTCGTCGACGCCAACGTGTTCTTCTACCGCAAGGATCTCTTCGGCCCGAAGGGGTTGACGCCGCCCCGGACGCTCGCCGACCTCGAGCCACTCGTGAAGAAGCTCCACGCCCCGCCCGCCACGTACGGCATCGTGCTGCGCGGGCTCAAGAACGCCAACGCCACGCAGTATCCGAGCATCCTGTTCCCGATGGGCGGCACCTATCTGAAGGACGGCAAGGCCGCGCTCGACAGCAAGGAGCAGGTGGCCGCGCTCGAGATGTACGCGGGGCTGCTCCGGCAATACGGGCCGCCCGGCGTCGTGAACTTCAACTGGTACGAGTGCTCCGCGTCGTTCATGCAGGGGCAGGTCGCCATCTACATGGACGGCGTCAACTTCGCGAGCCAGTTCGAGGACGCCGCGAAGTCGAAGGTGGTCGGCAAGGTGGGCTACGCGGTGCTGCCAGCAGGACCGGGCGGCCACTTCTCGCCGATCTACATCACCGGCATGGCCGTCTCCTCCCAGAGCGGCAACAAGGAAGCCGCCTACCTCTTCGCCCAGTGGGCGACGAACAAGACGAACATGGTGCGCGAGCTCATGGCCGGCGTCGGCGTGGGGCGCACCTCGACCTGGGACAGTCCCGACGTGAAGGCCAAGCCGAAGATGCCCGCCGACTGGTATCAGGCCTACCAGGCCTCGCTCAAGATCGGCCGCCAGGGACTGCCGGAGATCGTCGGCGTCACCGAGTACCGCGACATCATCGGCGTCGCCATCCAGAAAGGAATCGAGGGGGCGCCCGCCGCCCAGGTGCTCGCGCAGGCGCAGAAGGACTTCCAGGACCTCCTCAATCGAACTGAGAGCTAGCGCACACCACCACGCGCGGTGGCTGTTCCCGGCGCCGGCCGTGCTGCTCGTCGCCGTGATCATCGTCTACCCGATCGTCTACACGGGGTGGATGAGCCTGCACGAGTGGTTCGCCTCCAGCCTGACCCGCCCGCGGTTCATCGGGCTCGCGAACTACGGCAAGATCCTCCTGGGCGACGCGCGATTCCGGGAGGCCGTGGCGCGGACCATCTGGTTCACCGTCGTCGCCGTCGCCGCGGAGACGTTGCTCGGCGTGGCCATGGCCCTGCTCTTCAACCGAGAATTCTGGGGACGGGGCCTGCTGCGCACGCTGGCCATCCTGCCGATGGTGGCGACGCCCACCGCCATCGCGCTCGTGTTCGTGATGATGTATCACCCGACCCTCGGCGTGGCCAACTACCTCGTGTCGCTCGTCGGCCTCTCGCCGTTCCGCTGGACGTACTCGAGCCAGACGGCGCTCTATGCGCTGGCGCTGGTGGACGTGTGGCAGTGGACGCCGCTGATCATGCTCATCGCCCTCGCCGGCCTCGCCAGCCTGCCGCGCGAGCCCTATGAGGCCGCCCACCTCGACGGCGCCTCGCCACGGCAAGCGTTCTGGCACATCACGCTGCCGCTGCTGCGGCCCACCCTCGTCGTGGCCATCCTGTTTCGCGCCATCGACGCGCTGAAGACCTTCGACATCATCTTCGTCATGACCCAGGGCGGGCCCGCCAACGCGACCGAGACCATCAACCTGCTGCTCTTCAACCAGGCCTTCTCCTACTTCAATATGGGCTACGCGTCGTCGATGGCGGTGGCGCTGTTCGCGCTCGTCATGGGCGCCTCGCTGATCCTCATCAAGGTGCGCCGGAGCACGACGTGGTGAGCGGCAGCGCGCGGCGCCGCCGGCTCTCCACCGCCGGCTTCTATGCGCTCGCCGCGCTCTTCATGGCGCCGACGGTGTTCGTCTTCTACTGGATGCTCACACTCTCGCTCAAGCCGCAGATCGAGGCGACGGCCTATCCGCCGTCGTTCGTCCGCTTCAGCGTCACGCTGGCGGGCTATCGCGAGGTGTTCACGAAATACCCGTTCTTCCTCTACACGTGGAACAGCCTGGTCGTCGCGACGGGCTGCACGCTGCTCGGACTCGCGGTGGGCCTGCCGGCGGCCTACTCCATCGCCCGCTGGCGCCAGCAACGGCTGGCCGTCGTGGTTCTGGTGGCGCGCATCATCCCCGGCATCGCCTACCTGATTCCCTGGTACATCTTCTTTCGCAGTCTCCGGATGGTGGACACCTACGGCGCGCTGATCCTCACCCACCTCATCGTGGGCCTGCCCATCATCATCTGGGTCATGATCTCGTTCTTCGAGGACGTGCCGGCCGATCTGGCGGACGCCGCCCTCATCGACGGCTGCTCGCACCTGGGCGTCTTCTGGCGCATCGCGCTGCCACTCGTCAAACCCGGCATCGTCGCCACCGCGATCCTGTCCTTCGTGTTCTCCTGGAACAACTTCCTGTTCTCGGTCATCCTGGCCGGCCGGACGACGCGCACGCTGCCCATCGCGGTGTACAACATGATCTCGTACGAGGAGATCAACTGGGGCACGCTGGGGGCCGCCGCCACGCTCATCACCCTGCCCGTGCTGCTCGTCGCCCTCGTCGCGCAGCGGCACATCGTCACCGGCCTCACCTTCGGCGCGGTGAAGCAATAGAAATGGGAAAAGTTTTTCCATCTCGACGCCGCGCCCTCCGTATGTCTAGGATGATGCCACCTATGCGTGACCAGCCGACTTCGGAGACGCCGCTCCTCATCCTCATCGCCGACGACAACGTCGACACGCGCGAGATGTACGCGCTCTACCTCACCACGGTGGGCTACCGCGTGGAGACGGCGGAGGACGGGCACGAGGCCATCCTGAGAGCGCGCGCGATGCACCCGGACCTCATCGTGATGGACCTGCAGATGCCGAAGCTCGACGGCTGGGCCGCGATCCGCGAGCTCCAGGGTCGCGCCATGACGGCGGCCATCCCGGTCATCGTGCTGACCGGCCACGACTTCAAGGCCTTCCTCAAGCCCGCGGCGCTCGCCGTCGGCGCGGTCTCGTACGTGACGAAGCCTTGCCTCCCCGAGCAGCTCGCCCGCGAGATCAAAACGCGCCTCACTGCCCGGCGCAGCCGTGGACAGCTTCCGGCTGACCTGGCGCCCAGTGCGGTGAGAGTGGGCCGCGCTCAGTAGCCGCACGTCGCTCCTCTATCTATCTCGCGAGCGCGGCGGCGATTTCGCGGGCCTGCGCGGCTCCGCGCTCGGCGAACTGGCGGCAGAGGCCGGTGTACTGGGAGGGGTCGAGCAGGGCGTCGATCTGGGACCTGGTGAGACCGGCGCTCACGTGCGGATCGTCAGCCAGGGTCTCGCGGAACGGGCGCGCCTGCGTGACAGCTCGAGGTTCTCGCGCATGCGATCCGGAAACACCTGCAGCCCATCGAAGAGCGAGATCATCCGCTGCAGCACGTCGCCGGTGAGCTCGCAGGCCTGCACGATCGCGCGGCTCATCATGATGCTCGTGGTGCGGTCGGCCTCGTGCTCCGTCTGCATCGCTTCCAGGGC
Source organism: Candidatus Rokuibacteriota bacterium (assembly GCA_003220335.1). Lineage (GTDB taxonomy): Bacteria > Methylomirabilota > Methylomirabilia > Rokubacteriales > CSP1-6 > AR12. Next base: position 3,104 of record QHSB01000531.1, on the reverse strand, counting down.
CAGCGGCACCAGCGCGCGGATCTGCGCGGCGGCGGCGACGATGTCCTGCGAGAGCTTCGGGTTGCGCTTCTGCGGCATGGTGCTGCTGCCGACGGTGCCGGGCGGCACCGGCTCCTCCACCTCGCCGAACTCCTGCTTCATGAGCGTGTAGATCTCGCGGCCGATCTTGCTGCAGGTGGCGGCGAGCATGCCGAGCAGCAGGACGTACTCCGCCTGGTGATCGCCGATGGTGCGCGCGGGCACGGGCATCGCGCGCAACCCCAGACGCGCGGCCATCTTCTCCTGGGTGGCGAGGCCGGGGGCGCCGAGCGAGGCGAGCGTCCCCGCGCCACCACCCAGCATGGCGACGAACACGCGTCCCTCGCAGCCGCGCAGGCGCTCGACGTGGCGGCAGAGCTCGTCGATCCACACGGCGACCTTGAAGCCGAACGTCGCCGGCACCGCGTGCTGCCCGTGCGTGCGGCCCGGCAGCACGGCGTCCTTGGTGCGCTCGGCGAGATCGGCAAGCGTGGTCAGGATCGTCGCGAGCTGCCGCAGGAAGATGTCGTGGGCCCGGCGCACCTGGAGCAGCTGACCCGTCTGCGTCACGTTCTGGGTCGTGGCGCCCCAGTGCACGTAGCCGCCCGCGTCACCCTCGCAGGCGCGATCCAGCTCCCAGACGAGCGGCACCAGCGGATGGCCGGTCTTCGCCAGCCCCGCCCGCACGGCCGCGAGGTCGAGGGCCGACAGCTGCGCCTTGCGCGTGATCTCGCGGGCGGCCGCGGTCGGAATGATGCCCAGATCGGCCTGCGCCTGCGCGAGCGCGGCTTCCACGTCGAGCCAGGACTGAAACCGCGCGGCCTCGGTGAACAGGGCCCGTACGCCCGGGTCGTCGATCCGAAGAGAGGTCGGCTCCTCCAGCACCGCGGCCTCGTCAGCGCGCCCGACGCGCCGCGCCCGGCGCGTACACCTCGGGGTTCACCACGTTGAGCGGGCGCTGCCCGGTGAGGACGCGCGCCACCTCCTCGCCGCAGCGCCGCGGCACCGCGGCCACCGCCGCCGTCGAGAAGTAGGCGGCGTGCGGCGTGGCGATGACGTTGTCCATCGCCAGCAGCGGGTGGTCGGCGGCCACGGGCTCCTGCTCCCACACGTCCAGGGCGGCGCCGGCGAGCCGCTTGTCCTGCAGCGCGCGCGCCAGCGCTGTCTCGTCCACCACGGGGCCGCGCGAGGTATTGATGAGGATGGCCGTGGGCTTCATGCGCTGAAAGAACTTCTCGCCGATCAGGTGCCGCGTCTCGTCGTTCAGCAGCGTGTGCACGGAGACGTAGTCGGACCGCTCGGCGAGCGCCTCCAGCGACACGCGCTCGACGCCGAGGGCGGCGAAGCGCGCGGGCTCGACGTAGGGATCGCACGCGATCACCGTCGTGTCCAGCGCGGCCACGCGCCGCGCGAAGGCGCTGCCGATGTTGCCCAGGCCCACGATGCCGACCGTCTCACCGTGGAGCGCGCCGGTGCGATCGCCGGGCACGCTGCCGCTCCACACGCCCGCGTGCACCTGCCGATCGAGCGTGACGATCTTGCGGTTCCACGCCAGCAGCAGCGCCAGCGCGTGGTTGGCGACCTCGCGGATCCAGATGTCGGGGATGTTGACGACGATCACGCCCAGCTCGGTGGCGGCGGGCACGTCGATCACGTCGTAACCGACCCCGGTGCGCACCACGGCCTTGAGGCCCTCGAGCGCGCTCATCACCGCGCGCGTGATCGGCGAGAAGGCGACGACGAGCGCGTCGGCGTCGCGGGTGCGCGCGATGAGCGCGTCGGGGTCGCCGATAAAGGGCAACGCGGTCATCCGCGCGGGGACGTGCGCGAGCGCGGCCTGGCAGTCGCTCCAGTCGCGCTCGGTCTGTCCCTGGATGACGTACACCTGCGGCGGGGCGGTCATGACGGCCGCGGCACCTCGAAGCCGTACAAGGCCGCGACGTTGTCGCGCGTGATGCGGCGCCGCTCCGCGTCGGGGACGCCGGCGAAGACGCGATCGAGGAGCTTCTGGGACTGGGGAAACGTGCTCTCGGTATGTGGGTAGTCCGAGCCCCACATCATCTGATCGACGCCGATCAGGTGGCGGTCGCGGATGCCCAGCGCGTCTTCCTGGAAGCTCAGGAAGACGTTGCGGTGGAAGAAGTCGCTGGGCAGGCCCTCCTTGAACCGGTGCCACCACGGGCGCCGCGCGCGCTGGGTATACGTGTAGTCGAGGCGGTCGAGGAAGAAGGGAACCCAGCCGAGCTCGTGCTCGACCGAGCCGACCCGGAGCCGAGGGTACCGCTCGAAGACACCGGAGAGGATGAGGTGCGCGAGCGAGACCTTCATGTACCGGTCCCAGGTGGCGATCAGCGCCGGCCGCGCGGTGCGATTGTCCTCGTAGGCCACGGCCGACGACGGCCGAAACGTGGCGATGTGCAGGCTCAACGGCATCTCGAGGTCCTGGGCCGCCGCCCAGAAGGGCTCGTACTCGGGCCGGTCGTACGAGGACGCCTCGGCGGGACCGACCGTGATCATCGCGCCGACGAGGCCGAGCCTGCGAGCGCGCGTCAGCTCGGCGATCGCGCCGGGAACGTCCTCGACGTGAATCGTGGCGATCCCCTTCAGCCGCTTCGGATCGTACCGGCAGAACTCGGCGAGCCAGTCGTTGTAGCCCGCGAAGATCGCCGCCAGCAGCTCGCCGTCGGGGACCTGATAGAGCGAGAGCCCCTCCGTCGGATAGAGGACGGACCCCCACACGCCGTCGAGGTCGTTGTCGGCCAGGAATTCCTTGGGATCGTACGCGCCCGGCCGCACGTCGGCGAAGCTTCCAGCGGGCCGGAGCTCCTCGGGACGATCGAACCGCTTGCCGGTTTGGGCGCCGCCCTGGAAGGAGTTGGTGCGGACACCGTCCACGAACCACCAGTCCCCGTCCGCGTCGCCGACGACGCGCGGGGCGCGATCGCGGTACTTCATGGGCAGGCGCCCGTTCCAGGTGTCGGGGGGCTCGACCACGTGAGAGTCCGACGAGATGACCCTGGAGTCCGGCATCGCGCTCCTCCCTGAGATGGGGGGCCCCGAAATGGCCCCCCAAACCCCCCAACGCT
>QHSB01000530.1 GCA_003220335.1 Candidatus Rokuibacteriota bacterium | reverse complement strand
TGCTCATCGCCGGCCTCGAGACCGGTCCCGACGACGCCAAGTGGCTCCGCGCGCTCGCCGAGTCGGTGCCCGCGCCCGTGCTAACGACGCCGAAAGGCAAGGGCGCCCTGCCGGATCCGCATCCCCTCGCGCTCGGCCTGCTCGCCGCCGGGCATCCGCTGCTCGCGCAGAGCGATCTCTTAATCGCCGTCGGCGTCGATCCGGTGGAGGTGGGCCCGGGCGTGTGGCCGGCCGGCGTGCGTGTCGCGAGCATCACCCGCCGCGCGGGCGATGCCACGGTCGTCGGTGAGATCGCGCTGGTCATCGAGGAGCTGGCGCCGCGGCTGCGTGGCCGCACACGCGCCGACTGGGACGTCGCCGCGCTCGATCGTCTCAAGCGCGGGCTCCGGGTCGCGGCTCCCGCCGGGCCCGGGCTCGCGCGGCGCCGTGTGGTCGAGCTCGCGCGCGAGATGACGCCGGCGGGCACGCTGCTGACGCTCGACGTGCCGCTGGCGGCGGCGTGGCAGTCGGTCGCGCCGCGCGAGTGCCTCGTGGCCAACGGAGCGGCGACGCTCGGCTTCGCGCTGCCCGCGGCGCTGGCCGCGGCGCTGGCCCGTCCCGACGCGCGCGTGGTCGCCGTCGGCGCCGCCGCGGGCTTCGCGGCGATGGCGGGCGAGTGGAGCACGGCGGAGCGGCTGCGCGCGCCAAGCGTCGCCGTCGCGCTGAACCACGCCGGGACGACCGACGTAGCGAGCGGCGCGCGCGCCGCCGGCGTGAGCGTGGAGACGGCGACCGACGAGGCTTCGTTCCGAGCGGCATTCGACCGCGCGTGGCGCGCCGGCGTGGCGTGCCTGGTGGATGCCCACGTCAGCCGGTAGCATGGGGCGCATGAAGCGCCTCGCCCTCGCCGTCGTGCTGCTGCTTGCCCTCGCGGTGCCCGCGCTCGCCGCCGACCATCCGTTGCTCGTCACTCCGGCGTGGCTGGCCGAGCGGGTCGGGCGCGCCGACGTCCGCATCGTGGACGTCTCGGATGCCGAGGATTACGTCAGGGGCCACATCCCCGGCGCGGTGCATCTCGACCTCGCTGAGACGCGTGCGCAGGCGAGCGAGGGCGTCTTCCGCGTCCCCACGGCCGAGGAAGGCCGCCGGCTGATGACGCAGCTGGGCATCACGCCCGAGACGACGGTGGTGCTCTACGACGACGAGGGGAGTCTGCACGCGGCGTGGCTCTTCCTGGTGCTCGACGTCCTCGGCCATGCGCGCGTCTCGGTGCTGGACGGCGGCGCCCAGCGCTGGCGCGCCGGCGGCGGCGCATGGACGACGAGCGTACCGCCGGCCCCGGCGTCGAGCAGCCTCTCCACGCCGCACGTGAGCGCCGGTCGCGTCGCCGGCGCCGCGTGGGTGCGCGAGCGCCTCGGCCGGCGCGACGTCGCGCTGGTGGAGGCGCGCTCGCCGGAGGAATTCGAGGGCCGCGACGTGCGCGCGCGCCGCGGCGGTCACATCCCCGGCGCGCTGACACCCGACAAGACCGTCGTCACGTACTGCCAGACGCATCGCCGCACCGCGCACACCTACTTCGTGCTGCGCCTGCTCGGCTATCCGCGCGTCGTCGCCTACCCGGGCTCGTGGGCGGAGTGGGGCAACCGCCCCGACCTGCCGATCGCGCGCTGAGCGGAGTGTCCGATGGGCCGCATCGTTCGTGATCAACGGGAAAGGGCCAAATCGGGCGACGGCGTGCGGCGTCTCAAGCGGTTGGCCGGGTCTGTGGGCGGGGCGCCGGACCTCTCGGCCCGGAAAGGCTTTTCCACCCCCGCGAAGGCCGTCACGAGCAAAGCTCGACGTCCGGGTGTCCGACCACACCGGAGGAAAATCGAGCGGCCTCGCTAGCCTACGCCCACTCCCGATAGCTGAGCGGCGACAGCTCGTCGGCGCTGCGGCCGGCCCAGTCGAACTGCTTCATGCGGGGCCACATGCGCTCGCCGCCGGCCTGCAGGTCGGCGAGGATCTTCGCCTCGTCGGCGGCCAGCACGCGGCCGTTGTCCACCACGAGGCGCCCGCCGACGTACACGCGATCGACGTCCTCCGCCGTTGCGTTGTAGACGATGTTCTTCACGGGATCGCGCAGGGGCGTCATGCCCCACGACGAGGCCTTCCAGAGCACGAGATCGGCGGTGGCGCCGGCGGCGATGCGGCCGAGGTCGTCGCGGCCGAGCGCGCGCGCGCCGCCCAGCGTGGCGGCGTCGAAGGCGTCGGCGGCGGTCGTGGCCTCGGTGTTGCGCTCGACGATCTTCGAGCAGACGGCGGCCCAGCGCATGGCCTCGATGACGGACTGCGGATTGGTGTCGGTGCCGAGGGCGACGTTGATGCCGGCCTTGCGGTAGAGCGCGAACGACTCCATCAGCACGCCGCGGCGCGCGAACACCCACGGGGCGTGGGCGACGGAGCAGCCGCTCTCGGCCATGATGGCCACGTCGCCCGCCGGGTAGTTCGTCCACGACGAGCCCCCGATGATGATGGCGTGGCCGAGCACGGTGTTCTCGCCGAGCACGCCGATCTCGTCCAGCCAGGCGATCGGAGTCGTGCGGTGGCGCTGCAGCATCTCGTTGAACTCGACGACCGACTGCGAGGTGTGCAGGGTGAACGGTCGCCCGGTGGCGTCGGCGCGGCGCATGGCCTCGATGACGGACTGCGGATTGGTGTCGGTGCCGAGCGCGACGTTGATGCCGGCCTTGCGGTAGAGCGCGAACGACTCCATCAGCACGCCGCGGCGCGCGAACACCCACGGGGCGTGGGCGACGGAGCAGCCGCTCTCGGCCATGATGGCCACGTCGCCCGCCGGGTAGTTCGTCCACGACGAGCCCCCGATGATGATGGCGTGGCCGAGCACGGTGTTCTCGCCGAGCACGCCGATCTCGTCCAGCCAGGCGATCGGAGTCGTGCGGTGGCGCTGCAGCATCTCGTTGAACTCGACGACCGACTGCGAGGTGTGCAGGGTGAACGGTCGCCCGGTGGCGTCGGCGCGCTGCTTGGCCTCGATCAGCAGCTCGGGCGTGCAGGTGTCGACCTGGGCGGGCGAGAAGTAGCAGCGGACGAGCCCGCCGTGGGCGCCGTCGTGCTTGTCGAAGAACTGCACCGCCCGGGCAAGCCCCTGGCGTCCCGCCTCCTCGTCCCATTCCCACGTCACGCGGCGGCCGTCGCGCGTGAGCCAGCGGCCCGAGCGGAACGTCAGCCCCATGTAGACGCGCAGTCCGTAGTGCGCGGCGCGCTCGACGACGTAGGCGCCCATGCCGCCGATCTCCATGCAGGTCGTCACGCCGCCGCGCAGCAGCTCGGCCATCGAGAAGTCCACGCAGGCGCGGCCGGCCGCCTCGTCCTGCGCCTCGCTGCGCACGGGCAGCATCTCGAACAGGCCCGAGTACCAGAACTGCGGGCTACCGCGGTCCTCGATGAACGAGCGGTCGAGCGGTGAGCCGGCGATGTGGGCGTGGGTGGTGATGAGGCCCGGCGTCAGCACGCGGTCGCGCGCGTCGATCGTCTCGTCCGCGGCGCCCTCGAGCGTGCGCCCGACGTGGACGATGCGGTCGCCCTCGACGACCACGACGCCGTGGCGCAGCAGGCGGTGGCCGCGGCCGTCGAAGGCGACGATCCAGCCGGCGCTGATCGCGGTGCGCCGCGCCATTACCTCACTTCGCGACGATGGCCGGGTCGAGCCGCATGACGACGTAGCCGCCGACGGCGCCGGCGCCGAAGCCCGGCGCGAAGAGCCGCATCGGGCGGTCGATCCGGCCGTCCTGCACGGCGTCGTAGATGGCCAGCGGGATCGAGGCGGAGGACGTGTTGCCGACGCGCTCGATGTTGAAATAGAGCTGCTCGGGCGCGAGGCCCGCCGCCTTGGCGTAGTGGACGACCATCGTCTTGTTCGCCTGGTGCGGCACGATGAGGTCGATGGCCTGCAGCAGGCTGCGGCCGCCGCCGTCGGGATTCGGCAGCGTGCTCAGCTCGCGGATCATCTGCGTGAGGTAGCGCTTCACGAGCGCCTTCACCTCGGGGCCGTACACGGTGATGTTGTTGTCGAAGTCCGGGTTCGGCCAGACGATCGAGTCCACCTCGCTCATGGGGCCGCTGGCGTAGGTCTGGAAGTACTCGACGTCGGGCGCGGCCCCCGACGGCGCGGGGCCGACCACGACGGCGGCGGCGCCGTCGCCGAAGATCATGCGCGAGGTGCGCACGGTGCCGATCTTGTCGGAGAACTTCTCGCCGCACACGACGAGCACGGGCCGCTCGACTTCCTGCAGCAGGCGCACCGCCTCCGAGAGCCCGTAGGGCAGCCCCGCGCAGGCGGCCACGATGTCGCACGAGGCGTGCGTCTGGAACATGCCGAGCCGGCCCGACAGCCACGTGGCCAGGGACGGCATCATCTTGGCGCTCGTGCACGAGCAGAAGAGCACGGCGCCGATCTCCTCGGGCCGGCGTCCCGCCTTGTCGAGCGCGGCCTGCGCCGCGAGCAACGCCATGTGGTCGAGGTCGAGATCGGTGTAGAGGCGCTGGCGGATGCCCGTCTTCTGCTCGATCTCGTCGGCCGTCATCGGCGACCACGAGTAGGCGGCGTTGCGGATGAGGTCGTCGTTGGTGCAGGGGCGCTCGCCCTGGTAGACGGCCAGCGCCTCCAGCCGCGGCATCACCTTGAACTGCTTGCGCACGTCCACCGGCGGATAGGGCGCCGCGGGCTGGCGCGCCGCGAGCGCGGGCGGCTTGGGCGGCCGGCTGCGCTTGCCGCTCTTGACGCGGCGGATGAAGTCGCGCACCTCGTCGTTGCGCGGGTGGTAGACGACCACGAAGTCGTCGTCGGCCAGCTTGCCCACCTCGATCACGCGCATGCGCTCGCGGTCCCAGCGGAACTGGTTGTGCAGCACCATCATCTGCCGGAGCAGCGCCTCCAGCTCGGGCACCGCGTGGGTGCACTCGATGATGTCGTCGTGCCCGTACCCCGGAAAGTCCGGGTTGTGCAGGAGCAGGTGATACGTCCGGTTGCGCGGGCTCGCGACGATCTCGGACACCGTGGGCTTGATCGGCTCCAGCTCGGCGCCCGCGCCCGCCTTGTGGCGGAAGACGTCGATGAGCACGCGGAAGATCTTGTCCTCGGTGCCTTCGTCCCACGACGGCTTCAGCGCGCGGTAGCCGCGCTCGATGGCCGCCGTCATCTCGCTGCCCTCCCACGGCTTGAAGATCGGCAGGAAGACGTCGTCGCGCTGCCGCGGCACGTCGCGCCAGCGCGTCGGCCGCTTCTCGTACATCGTCAGCGCGAAGCGGTTGACCCAGAAGAGGTCGAGCGCGAGATCGCGCAACAGGTCGTAGCGCCCGCGGTACGCGCCCGATTCCAGCCGCGAGACGATGTCGGCTTCCGACGGCGCCTTCTCCTCGAAGTCACGCCGGATCACCGCCGCGAACTGATCGAGCGTCTCGAAGACGGAGAAGTCGAGGTTCGGAAAAAAATTCGATGGGAAGACCATCCGACCGTACCGGTTGATCACGAAAGGCTTCATGGCGGGAACTCCTCGACGCCGACTATATAATGAGGCATGCCCATTCTCCAGCCCCGCGACGAAGACGCCGTCCGCACAGAGTTCGCGCGCATCGCCGGGCCCGTCAAGCTCGTCGTGTTTTCGCAGGAGCTGGTGGCGGGCGACCTCTGCCGCCAGAACGAGCAGCTCATCAGGGAAGTGGCGGCGCTCTCGGACCAGATCAGCGTCGAGGTGCTCAACCCGGCCATCGACAAGGAGCGCGCGCAGGCCTACGGCATCGAGGACGTGCCGGCCACCGTGGTGGAGGGCGCGCGCGACTACGGCGTGCGCTTTCTCGGCGTCCCGGCCGGCTACGAGTTCAGCAACCTGATCGACTCGATCATCGCCGTCTCCAGCGGCGAGGCCGCGCTGACCGACGACACCAAGGCCTCGCTGGCCGCGCTCGCCGGCGACGTCGACATCAAGGTCTTTTCCACCCCCACCTGACCGCACTGTCCCCGGGCCGTGCGCCTGGCACAGCACATGGCGATCGCGTCGGAGCGCGTGACGGCGACCGCGATCGACGCGACCGAGTTCCCGGAGCTCGCGCGCGCCTATCAGGTGAGCGGCGTGCCGAAGATCGTGATCAACGACCGCGTGGAGCTGCTCGGCGCCTACCCGGAGCCGCAGTTCCTCGAGGCGGTGCTGCGCGGCGCCACCGACCCTGCCGGCGACCAGTAAGCAGCTTTTCGCCTACGGCACCCTCATGCGCGGCCACGGGCGGCACCGCCTGCTCGCGCGCCGCGCGACGTTCCTGGGCACGGGCAGCGTCGCCGGCCGGCTCCTGAACCTCGGCCGTTATCCCGGATTGATCCGCGGCACCGGCCGGGTGAAGGGCGAGCTCTACCGCCTGGACGACCCCGAAGTTCTCCCGGTGCTGGACCGGGAGGAGGGGTACAATTTCGTGCGCTCGATCACGATCGTGACGCTTGCGCGCGGCCGGCGCGCGCGGGCCTGGGTTTATCGTTACCGTGGCCCGCGCGAGCGCGCGGTGCCTGTCCCGCACGGCGACTATCGGAGGATCTGATGGCGTTGACTGCCGCCGAAATCATCAAGGCCGACCAGGAGCACCTGATCCACCCGCTGCACCACCCGATCGATCACGCCGAGCCGATGATCTACGTGCGCGGCAAGGGGGCGACGATCGAGACGCTGGGCGGCGAGCGCTACATCGACGGGCTCGCCGGCCTGTGGAACGTCAACGTCGGCCACGGCCGCGCCGAGCTGGCCGAGGCGGCGGCGGCGCAGATGAAGGAGCTGGCCTACTTCTCGGCGTACACGGGCTCGTCGAACCTGCCGGCCGTGCAGCTCGCCGAAAAGCTCATCGGGCTCGCCTACGACAACATGCAGGCCGTGTTCTTCACCTGCGGCGGCGCCGAGTCCAACGAGTCGGCGTTCAAGACGGCGCGCTTCTACTGGAAGACCAAGGGCAAGCCCGACAAGATCAAGGTCATCTCGCGCCACAACGCCTACCACGGCGTGACGCAGCAGGCGATGAGCGCGACGGGCATGGCCGCCTACTGGAAGATGTTCGAGCCGCGCGTGCCGGGCTTCGTGCACATCCCGACGTGCTACCCGTACCGGCAGCAGGACGCCAGGCCCGGCGAGACGGCGGGCCAGACGGCGGCGCGGCTGCTCGACGAGGCCATCACGCGCGAGGGCCAGGACACGGTGGCCGCGTTCATCGCCGAACCGATTCATGGCGGCGGCGGCGTGCTGGTGCCGGACGACGACTACTTCCGGCTCGTGCGCGAGGTGTGCACGAAGCGCGAGGTGCTCTTCATCGGCGACGAGGTGATCACCGGCTTCTGCCGCACCGGGCGCTGGTTCGCGCTCTCGCACTGGAACGTCAAGCCCGACATCATGTCGTTCGCCAAGGGCGTGACCTCCGGCTACCTGCCG
>QHSB01000255.1 GCA_003220335.1 Candidatus Rokuibacteriota bacterium | reverse complement strand
TTCTCGATCCGGTAGCGAAGCCGCGCACGAGAGATCCCGAGGCGACCGGCGGCTCGGGTGACGTTCCAGCTCGTCACGCGGAGCGCATCGAGTGACCGCTCGCACTCCACGCTCGTGACCGCGTCGTCGAAATCGAGCGCCGCCGGCGCGGCCGGATCGGTCGAGGGTGGCTCGGTGACGGCGGTCGTGGGCAATCCGAGGTTTGCCACGCTGATCATCGGCCCGTCCGTGAGGAGGGCGGCTCGCTCGAGGACGTTGCTGAGCTCGCGGACATTGCCAGGCCAGCCATAGCTGAGAAGGGCTGCGCGGGCGTCGACGGCCAGCGTTCGGGGCGAAAGGCCGTAGTCGGCGCGGGCGCGGGCCAACAAATGGTCCGCGAGCGGCCCGATGTCTTCTCTGCGCTCGCGTAGCGGCGGCAGGAAGACGGTCATCACCGCCAGGCGGTGATAGAGATCCTCACGGAAACCGCAGGCGGCGGTGCCGGCGGCCAGGTTCTGACTACTCGCGGCGAGAATCCAGACGTCCACGGGCTCGCTGCGGGTACTGCCGAGGCGCCGCACGGCCTGCTCCTCGATGACCTTGAGGAGCTTGGGCTGCAAGGCAGAGGGCAAGAGACCGATCTCGTCGAGGAAAAGAATCCCGCGGTGCGCGGCCTCGAAAAGACCCGGTTTGGCGTGGTGCGCCCCGGTGAAGGCGCCCCGCTCGAAGCCGAACAGCTCGGCCTCGAGCAGGGTTGCGGGGATCGCGGCGCAATTGATATCAACGAAGGGGCCCTCGCGGCGCGGGCCTTCGCGATGGATCAGTCGCGCGAGGAGTCCCTTGCCGGTACCGGTTTCACCCTGCAAGAGCACCGGAGGAGGACGCCGGCGCGGCTCTCGATCATGGCCGAGAAGCTGGCGGAGCTTCGCGCGGACGGCAACGGTCGCAGGACTCTCGCCGACCAATTCCGTCAGCAGCGGCGGCATGGCCGGGATCGTACGCCGGTCTCCCCTGGCTGACCATTGGCGAATTTTCGCCGCCAGCGCGCCTGCCGACCGCCTGCTCGACGGAACCAACTGGCTGTTTCCGCGCGACTCGCGCGTGGCACCGGCCTTGCGCTTCAACCCGTGCGCGTCGCAGTCGTGAATCTCCACGCTTCCAGGAGGGACGCTCATGAGCGCACGTGTCATGGTGATCGGTGCGGCATCGTTGCTGATCGTGGTCGGAGTGCTCTCTCCCGGCGTCTCGGCTGGCGACGACGAAAAAGATCACGCGCGGTGTCACCCTCAGCAGCGCTTCGGGCCCTTTTCCGATTGGTCCGCGCCGGTCAATCTCGGTCCCACCGTCAATTCAGGATCTGACGATTTTCACCCGGCGATTTCCCCCAATGGCTTGAGCCTGTACATCACGTCGGGCCGGACGGCGGGCGGGTTCGGCGGCAGCGACATCTGGGTGTCACAGCGCGCCAGCCCTCATGACGTCTGGGGAACGCCGCAGAACCTCGGCCCCAACATCAACGGCCCATTCAACGATATCGCGCCGGACTTCTCGGCCGATGGGCACTGGATGTTCTTCAGCAGCAATCGTCCGCCGGCCTCGCCGGGTACGGCTCAGGTCTGGGTCTCGTTCCGCGAGGACCCTGACGACGATTTCGCCTGGCAGCCGGCCGTCAACCTCGGTCCCGACATCAACCTGCCGGGCGTCGACAGCAACGCCCCGACGTTCTTTCGAGAGCACAAAACGGGCAGGGCACAGCTCTACGTCAACAGCATTTTCCGAACTGACGGACCCGGCGACTTCGACATCTACGTCAGTACGCAGCGTGAAGACGGCACCTTCGGTCGCGCTGAAGTCGTGCGAGAGCTCAGCAGTCCGAAGCGCGATACCCGCACGGCGATCCGGCGTGACGGCCTGGAGATGTTCATTACATCGAGTCGGACGGGCACCGCTGGCAACAATGATCTATGGGTTTCAACGCGCGCGACGACGCATCATCCGTGGTCGGAACCCGTGAACCTTGGCCCAACGATCAACACGGCAGCCGACGATGGAGGGCCGGCGCTATCCTGCGACGGGACGACCCTGTACTTCTATTCCACCCGCGCGGGCGGTTCTGGAGGCCGCGATCTGTATGTGACAAGGCGCCTCATCTCGCACGTCGTGGCGCCACACGCGACGGATCCGGCGATCGACCGGGCGCTCGATAATCATTACGCCTGGCTCGACCCGGCTGCTCCGTCGAACCAGAAACTCCTTGTATTACTGCCCGGCACCGCCACGCCGGCCGGCGCCTATCAGCTTGTGCAGCGTGAGGCTGCAGAACTCGGCTATCACGTCGTCGGCTTGATGTACCCGAACGGCGTAAGACTTGCGATCGCGTGCGCCCCGCCGACCGCGGACCCGAACGCGTGCTTCGAGAATGCACGTCTCGAGATTCTTGATGGAATCGACCGAACCTCCGTCGTCGACGTCAACCAATCGAACAGCATCGACAACCGGTTGACGAAGCTGCTCCAGTACCTCGCCGAACACTTCGCCGAGGAAGGCTGGTCGCATTTCCTGACGCACAACGGTGAGCCGAAGTGGTCGCGCATTGCGGTCAGCGGGCACTCCCAGGGTGGTGGCGAAGCCGCGATGATCGCGAAGCTGCGAAAGGTCGATCGTGTGGTGCTGTTCTCCTCGGTTCCGGACAACGTGCCTGGCCTGGGAGCTCCGACCTGGGAGACGACACACGCGACTCCGTCGGAGCGCTATTGGGGGCTGGCCCACGATCGCGACACCACGGCGTTCATTCCCAGCCTGGCGAGCTGGGCGGCGTTCGGGATGGACGTCTTCGGTCCGGCCGTCGTGCCTGAAGCGAGCGCACCTCCATACGACTTCACGCACATGCTGGTAACCGACGTCATGCCGCGAGGCGGGTTTGTCGGCATGAATGCCCACGGCAGCACGGCCATCGACAACCTCACGCCTCTCGGCGCGGATGGCTCGCCCGTCCTGCGCGATGCGTGGCGCTACCTGCTGACCGCCCACTCCGCTGATGACGATGACGCCGACGAGAGCGATGAGGACGACGGTGAGGATAGCGCCGGGACGTCTACGCGGCGGCCGGCGACAGTCGGGCGATAGATCCCGGCTCGGCGACGAAGCAGCGGACTTCGCCGAGATGCTCGTAGCGTTGGGACTGCGCGACCAGGCCGGCGGCCGTGGGGGCGATCTTCATCCAGGCGAGGGCCGCCTCGGTCAGCAGCAGGTAGCCGGCCGCGCGCCCCACACCATTCTTGAGCAGCCGATGGACCAGGATGACCTCGGTCCCACCGAGCTGTGCCCGGCCGGCCACCGTCTGCCGCAGAAAAGCTCCGTGGTGGGCGATGATCTTGAGGTCAAGACTGCCGACGCTGCGGCAGGCCCGGCACGAGCAGCTCTCGTCGGCGGCCAGGACGCGCCGCCGAGCCTTGAAGGCGACGAAGGCGTCGTCCACGACATCGAGCAGCGTCGTCGCGGGGACGATGGCGCCGTCGAGACCGAACGCGAACACGGCGTCGCCCTCCACCTCCTGAACCGCGAGGGGAGGCGCCAGCCGGTCGATCACGACCTCGAGCAAATCCGCGATGATCGGAGGCCCGTGCTCGAGCTCGGTCCCGGCCACGAACTGGGTGAAATGATGGCTTCCGGGCCCTTGGAGGTGTGGCATGCCGTTCGGCAGTGAGGGCATCGACGACAAGCTCACCGGCCTGGCGATGTCCGGCGGCGGCTTCCGCGCCACGCTCTTCCACCTCGGCACGCTGTGGCGCTTGAACGAGCTCGCGTACCTCCCGAAGGTGGATCGGATCTCGAGCGTCTCCGGCGGCTCGATCACCGCCGGAGTCCTGGCTGTTCGGTGGCCCCGCCTACAATGGAGCCACGGCCTCGCGACGAACTTCCAGGACGAGATCGTGACGCCGGTGCGGGAGTTCTGCGGCCGCCTGATCGACGGACCGGCGATCGCGGAAGGGGCGATCCTGCCGTGGAAGGACATCAGCGACATCGTCGAGACCCAGTACCGGCAGCATCTGTTCGGCGATGTCACCCTGCAGCAGCTTCCGGATCGGCCGCGCTTCATCGTGAACTCCACCAACTTCATGACCGGTGTCGATTTTCGGTTCTCGAAGCCCTACGCCGGCGACTATCGCATCGGCCAGATCCCGGGGCCGACACTGAGCGTCGCGCTGGCGGTGACCGCCTCCAGCGCCTTTCCACCGTTCCTGTCTCCCGTCGTGCGGGACATCGATCCGAACCTGTTCAGACAGGTCTCCGGCGCCGATCTCTACGGCAACGTCGCGTACCGCACGCGGCTGTTTCTCACCGACGGGGGGGTCTACGACAACCTGGGGCTCGAGACGCTCGACAAGCGCTGCAAGACGCTCCTCGTGAGCGACGCCGGCGCGCCCTTCGTCGTCGACCCCGACCCGAGCAAGACGTGGGTGAAGCAGACGCTCCGGGCGTTCGACATCGCGACGAACCAGGCGCGGGCGCTGCGCACGCGGGCGTTGATCGACGACTTCAGATCCGGGGCGCACCGCGGAAGCTACTGGGGCATCACGACACTGGTCGCCGACTATCAACTCGCGGATGCGCTGCCGGTGTCTCCCGAGGCGACCAGGTACCTGTCATCGATGAGAACGCGGCTGAACCCGTTCACCGATGCCGAGCAGTGCCGGTTGATCAACGGCGGCTACGCCCTGTGCGACGCCGCGATGCGGAAGTACGTCATCCCGGGAGCCGGGCCGGCGCCTCGATGGCCGTATCCCCAGTTCAGCCTGGACCGGCCGATCGCGCCGGCCGAGACCGTGGCGGCCGCCGCGGGCGGGTACGAGTCACCGTGAGAAGCCGCACAGATAATTTGGTCTCCGTCCAGGTCGGATGAGACAGTAGGGCCGCGCTCACGAGCGCAAATCCTCGGCGGAGGTGACGGATGGCCGGTAAGAAGAACTTCGGAGGTTACGCGGTCAAGTTCGGTGGTCGGGAAGAGTCGCTGGAGTCGGTCATGGGCGACAAGCCGATCGGACCCGCTGAGATGACCAAGAAGCTCTGGGCGTTCATCAAGAAGCACCGGCTCGCCAGCAAATAGGGACAGGTCCTCTCGGCGGAGCGCCGCCTGGCGCTCCGCTCTCACTTCACGAGGAGGCGAGAGCATGCACAAGATCCTGAGAAGCGCGGTGGTGCTGGTGCTGTTCGTGTCGACGACTATGCTCGGCGTCCACGCCGAGGCGGCGGAGTCGGGCGCGCAGGAAGCCGCGTATGGGGCCGGAAGCGTGTTCACGACGCTGCTCTACGCGCCGGCGAAGACGGGTTTCTGCCTCGTGGGCGCAGCGACGAGCGGGTTGACGCTGCCCTTCGGCGGCACTGACATGGCCGGGAAGGTCGCGACGGCGGCCTGCGGCGGTACCTGGGCGATCACGCCGGACACGCTCAGAGGCAAGGAACCCGTCCGGTTCATCGGCGGCGACAGCAAGCGTTAGCGACGTCGCATCGCGGTCTCCGCGTTTCGGGCGCCCCCAACGGCACCCCTGGGCAAAGGGAATATAATCCCCTGAGCCCCCATGAGCGAACCCAGCTCCGAAGAAGACTTCGCCGCGATGTTTGCGCAGCACGAGGCGCGGCGCGCGCTCGAGATCGGCCAGATGGTGAAAGGGCGCGTCATCCAGATCTCCGACGAGCACGTGTTCGTGGACGTCGGCGGCAAGGGCGAGGCGTGGATCGACCGCGCGGAGCTGGCGGACGATGAAGGCCGCCTCAAGGTCAAGGTCGGCGACGAGATCGAGGCGACGGTCGTCGCGACGGGCGACGAGATCCGGCTCTCGCACCGGCTGCGGCAGGGCGCCCAGGCGCGCGAGGCGCTGGCGGTGGCGGCCCAGACCGGCGTCCCCGTCGAGGGCAAGGTCGCCGGTGTGATCAAGGGCGGCTACGAGGTCACGGTAGGTGGCATGCGCGCCTTCTGTCCGTTCTCGCAGATGGAGCTGCGGCGCGTCGAATCCGAGCAGGAATACGTCGGACGCGTGCTCGAATTCCGCGTGACGAAGTACGCGGAGGGCGGCCGCAACCTCGTGCTCTCGCGCCGCGCGCTGCTGGAGGAACAGGCCGAGCAGGCGGCGGTGGAGACGCGCAAGAAGATCCTGCCCGACGCGGTGCTGCCGGGGACGGTCGTCTCGCTGGCGGACTTCGGCGCCTTCGTCGATCTGGGCGGCGTGCAGGGGCTGGTGCCGATGTCCGAGCTCTCGCACGCGCGCGTGGAGCGCGCCGGCGATCGGCTGCGCGTGGGCGAGCCGGTGACCGTCAAGGTGCTGCGCATCGACGAGGCGAAGGGCAGGGTCACGCTCAGCCTCAAGGCGCTCGAGGGCGACCCGTGGGCGGCGGTGCCGGGGCGGCTGCGCGAGCGGCAGGTGGTGCGCGGTCGCGCGCTGCGCGCCACGGAGTTCGGCGTGTTCGTCGAGCTGCTGCCCGGCGTCGATGGGCTGCTGCACATCAGCGAGATCCCGCGCCACCGGCAGGGAGCGATGCGCGAGGCGGTGGGCGCCGGCGCGGAGATCGCCGTGATGATCGTCAACGTCGACATGACCAAGCACCGGATCGCACTGGCGCTGGCGCCCGAAGGCTCGGCGGTCGGCGACGAGATGGCCTCGACCGTCGCCGTCGGCGCCGTGCTGACCGGCACGGTGGACCGCGTGGAGCCGTTCGGCGTCTTCGTGCGCCTCGGCCCCGGCCAGACGGGGCTCGTGCCCAACGCCGAGCTGGGCACGGCGCGCGGCACCGATCATCGCCGGATGTTTCCCGCGGGCAGCGAGATGAAGGTGCTCGTGCTGGCGCTCGAGGAGGGCGGGCGGCGCATTCGCCTGTCGCGCGAGAAGGCGCTGGTGCACGAGGAGCAGGCCGAGACCCAGGCCTATATAAAGGATGCCGCCAGGAAGGGCGGCTTCGGGATGACGCTCGGCGACTTCTTGAAGGACCGGTGATCGCTCGGGGCGCAGCTCACCACCGCTCGAGCGCGACGAGCGCGGCGTCGTCGGCGACCGTCCCGCGCAGCGAAAACCGGATCGGGTCGCCCACCCGGATGGACTCGCGCAACGCCGGCGGCGCGGCTCGGAAGCTCGTGGTCCTCGCCGGCAGCAGCCCGCGGATCTCCTCGTGCGTGATGACCAGCAGCTGCGGATAGATCGCTCGCACGACGCCGCGTCCCTCCCACTGCTGCTCGCCGGCGCGCGCGCCGGCGGCGCAGGCCGCCCGCTCGCGCTCCAGCCGCTCCACCTGCACGCGCGCGTCGCCGAATTCGCGATCGAGCGCCTCCGCCCGCCGGCCCCAGGCGGCGTAGCCGAGCGCGAGGCCGACCGCCAGCGTGAGGTTCAGCACCAGCGCCACCTGCCACACGGGCATCACGAAGCCCTCCTGTTAGCGATCAATGGACGTGATCGTCGGGGAAGGGAGGCGGGCTCTTCTCTTCGTTGAGCTTTTCCACCTGCGCCTGAACCGCGGCGGCCTGCGGCATCCCTCCGGTGGCGCCCTCCCAGATCGCGCGGATGTAACCCTGACGGTCGACCAGCAACTCCGCGTGAGGCCCCGGCGCGAACATCCCGTACGTCGCGACGATGTCGGCGTTGCCGTCGGTCACCACCGGGAACAGGACGGGCGGCGACGAGCCGAGCTCGCCGATGGCCTCGGGCGAGGCGTGCCTCGGCACGGCGATGACCTCGACGCCCATGATCCAGAGCACGTCGTAGCTTCGCGCCAGCTCGGTCATGCGCGCGCGCGAGCCGGGCAGCGTGTACAGCACCACCAGGACCATGCGCCGCCCGCGATAATCGCGCAGCGCCCCCGGCGCCATGGGGCCGACGGCGACGGTGAAGTCCGGCGCGACGAGCCAGGCACGGTCCGGCTCCACACGGCGGCCGATCGTCCTCGACGCGTCGGCGGCGCCGAGCAGCCTGATGAAATTGATCACGTCCCAGCGCCGGCGCTCGGCGAGACGGCCCCCGAACGCGGGCATGCCGCGTGCCGGGGTGCCGTGGCTGACCAGCCAGAACAGCTCGCCCGCGTGACGGCGCGATGCGGGCGGCGAGCGAAGATCGGCGAGAGTGCCGTCCCCCGCGCCGGCGGCACCGTGGCAGGCGGCGCAATGCTCATGGTACGTCGCCATTCCGGAGGCGATCGAGGCGGCGTGATACGTCACGAGCGGGCGCCGGTACGTCGTGGGATAGGCGTCGACCACGAGCGGCGGAAGGCCGATGCCCGCACCGACGGCGACGAGTGCGAGGGCGCCCGCGAGCACCGGCGCGCGCCGGCGGCGCATCAGGAACGACATCAACACCGCCACCACGCCCGCCAGCGCCAGCTGACTGCCCAGCAGCGCCCGCCACCTCATCGCCGGCACGTCGAGCAGCGCGTCCAGCGAGAGTCGGAACGGCAACGGCCAGACCGGCTCGCCGTGGCGGGCCGGCGTCGTCAGCGTCATCGCCGCCGCCAGCCCGAGCAGGACGAGCGCGAGCACCGCCTCCAGGGCGACGAAGGCGGCGAGCCGCCGCAGGGCGTCGGGGCCGGACAGCGCGGGAAGAATGCGCGTGCGGTTCACGGCGGCGAGGACGAGGATCGGCACGAGGACGGCGAGCTTGGCGAGCAGCAAGCGGCCATGCGTCGTCCCCGCCAGCCCCGCGATGCTCTCCACCTGCGCGATCGCGTTCATCACCCCCGAGGCCATGAGGACGATCATCACGAGGAGCGCGGCGCGGGAGAAGCGACGCGCGGCGCGCACCGCGTAGGCGCGCGCCTCGGCGTCGTCGTCACGGCCGGCCGCTCGCAGCAACAGCGCGAGCGCGACGAGGCCGCCGAGCCAAAGACCGGTTCCCACGAGGTGCGCGACGTCGACCGCGACGGCGCGCAGCGTGCCGGGCGTGATCGCCGCGGCGTGACTGGAGCCGCTCACGAGGGCCAGCGCCAGCGCGGCCAGCAGCAGCGCCTCGGCGCGGGCGGCGATCCAGTTCCGCCTCTCCCCGACGTCCGGGCGAGTCGCCAGGAACGCCGCGAGCACGAGCAGGACGCCGTGACGCGCGAGCCAGACGAATCCCGGCCACGTATCCAGGACGGCGCGAAGCACGGCACGGGGATCGAGGGCCGCCTGGGCACGGCTCTCGAAGAGCGCCGCCCGCACCAGCAGCCAGACGATGCCCGAGCCGATCGCCAGCAGCACGAGGACACGGGACCCGGCGACCACGGCTTGATCCCACCGCCGCGCCGCCGAAGCACGCGGCGCGCCCGCCAGCAGGAGCATGAAGAACGCCCCCATCAGCAACAGGGAGGAGGCGAGGTGCAGCCAGAGGGCCGCGAGGAGGAGGGCCCTCATTCGACCCTGAACGTGAAGGTGCCCTCGGTCACGTCGGCGTCGATCGAGAGCACGCGCCACCGGACCGTGTACGTTCCCGCCGGCAGCGGCGGCAGCGTCGCGCGCAGGAGGGCGGGGTTCGCACGATCGACGCGGCTGTCCCGACGGTCGATCTGCACGCCGCGATCGTCCAGCACGCGCACCGCGCTGTAGGCCGGCTCGAGGCGCTCGGTGAAGTAGAGCTTCACCTCGTCGGGCGAGCGCTTCTGCGTGCTCTCGACGCGCGGCTCCGCTCGCTGCAGGACGGCGTGTCCGGTCGCGACGCTCGCCGTGAGCGCACAGGCGGCGAGCGCGAGGCCGAGACGCCTCGCGCTCGCCCGTCCGGTGCCTGCCACGCGAGCGACGGCCCGCTTAGCTGAGTCCGGCCTTGGCCTTGTAGTAGGCGACGACGTCGCTCGTCTTCAACCAGAAGAGGTCGTAGGTCGAGCCGGTGCCGCCGGCCGTGGAGACGAGGCCGGGGCCACGATCGTAGCCGGCCGACCAGATCATCTTGTCGCCGCCGGCCGTGAACATGGGGCACGCGCCGTCGACGTTCGGCTGGTTGAACGGCGCCTCGACGAGCGGCCCCCTCCACTCCTTGCTCGCCGGGTCGTAGTGCACGAAGACCATCTTGTGGAATTTTCCGAAGTCGTGCACGGAGACGACGCCGAGCACCAGGCCGTCTCGAGCGACGGCGTTGAGGCGGCACTTGAGGCCGATCGAGTCGAGGAGCTTGCTCTCGTACCGCCGGGCGGGCTGCCAGACACCATTCTCCATCTTGCTCGTGTAGAGGTCCGACGACGACGGCTCGCCCGATGCGCGGGGCCGAAGCGAGATGAACACGGACGTATTGTCCTCGCCCGGCAGGCCCAGCGGCATGAAGCAGTGGTCGACCTGCTCGGAGTTGACGTTCGGTCCGAGGTTCTGCGCCTGCGCCCACTCGCCGTTGGGCTGCGTGTGGGTGACCCAGATGTCCGCGCCGCCGCGGCCGCCCGCGCGCCGGCTCATGAAGTAGAGCGTCTTGCCGTCCGCGGTGATGCGCGGCTCCTGGTCGATGGAATCGCTGTTGACGGTGTCCGGCAGCCGCTCGGGCGGCGTCCAGTCGGCGCCGGTCCCGGGCCACTCGCCGCCCTGACGGATCCGGTGCGTGACGAAGATGTCGGTCGTCGTGCCGAGCACGCGCTTGTCACCGCTGCCTGCAAAGCGGGCGAAGTAGATGGTGTTGCCATCCGGTGTGATCGTCGGCTCGTAGCTGCCGAATTCGTCATTGGGCGGGAACGGAAGTTTTTTCGGAACCAGCTCCTTCTCGGCGGCGTGCGCCCGACCGGACGACACCAGCGGCGCCAGGACCGATGCTCCGACGACCGTTCCCGATGTCCGAAGGAAGTGCCTGCGCGACAGCGTGTTCATGATGTTCCCCCTTGCGTGCCTCTTATACACCCAACGCGTAGAGTCGCGTCTAGCGGATGACGACGGCCTCGGGCAACTCCTCGAAGTCGGCGTCCGCCGTCACGAGCTTCGCGCGGTGGCGTCGAGCCGTGGCGTAGACGACGGAGTCGGCCAGGGCCAGGCCGTGGACGAGCGAGATGTCGGCGGCCTCGAGTGCGAGCGATTCGTCGGTCGGCGCAATGATGGCGCGGCGCATCGCCGCCACGGCGGCCAGCGCGCGTTCCTCCGAGATGTCACGCCGGATGACCTTGTAGACCTCGTAGACTTCGATCGCGGAGACGAGCAGGGGCTCGCGGCCTTCGAGGTAGGTGGCGAAGCGCCGAGCCAGCGGTCGATCGGCCAGGTATTCGATCCAGCCGCTGGAATCGACGAGGATCAGAACCGGTCCTTCTTCTCCCGCAATGCACGAGGCGTCGCACCCGACGCGATGCCCCGATAGGTCTTCATGGGCCGCTCCGGCACGAGATAGATGACGCCGCCCTTGTCGAGCACCGTGAATCGGGTGCCGGGACGGAGCCCGAGTCGCTCACGCGCGCCGCGCGGAAGCACGAGCTGAAACTTGCTGGACAGGGTCACGGTTTCCATTGACTTACACAGACTGTATCGATCCGATTTTTGTAAGTCAAGTACGACCTGGCGGGCAGATAATTCAGCGTAGCTCATGCCCCCATTGCGCCTCCGCTCCCTCGACGCCTTCCGCGGGCTCACCATCGCGGCGATGGTGCTCGTCAACAACCCGGGGACGTGGGTGGCCGTCTACGCGCCGCTGAAGCACGCCAGGTGGCACGGCCTGACGCCGACCGACGTGATCTTTCCGTTCTTCCTCTTCATCGTGGGCGTGGCGATTCCGCTGTCGCAGCCAAGGCCGGGCCGGGTGCTCCGCCGCGCGGCGGTGATCTTCGCCCTCGGCATCGTGCTCAACGGGCTGCCCGGCTTCGACTGGGCGTCCATCCGCATCCCCGGTGTCCTGCAGCGGATCGCGGTGTGCTATCTGGTCGCGGCCGTACTGTTCCTGACGACGGGGTGGCGCACGCAGGCGATCGTCACGGCGGCGCTGCTGCTCGGGTACTGGGCAGCGATGACGCTGGTGCCCGTGCCGGGTTACGGTCGCGGCGATCTCGGGCCGGAAGCCAACCTCGCCGCCTGGCTGGATCGCGGCCTCCTCGGCCCACATATATGGAGGGTGGCGCGCGTCTACGATCCCGAGGGCATCCTGAGCACGGTGCCCGCCGTCGCGACGACACTGGTCGGGATGTTGACGGGGTGGTGGGTGCAGACCGCGCGACCGCCGCGCACCATCGCCGCCGGCCTGGCGCTGGCCGGCGCGATCGGGACGACGCTGGGCGCCGTGTGGAGCGTGTGGTTCCCCGTGAACAAGGCGCTGTGGACCAGTTCCTACGCGGTGCTGACGGCCGGGCTGGCGCTGCTCGTGTTCGCGGCGTGCTATGCGGCGATCGAGATCCGCGGGTGGCGGCGCTGGGCGACGCCGTTCGTCGTGCTCGGCGTCAACGCGCTCGCGCTCTTCTTTCTGTCCACCCTGGTGGCCCACGTGCTGACCCTGATCCACGTCGGCGACGGCCATCTCCAGAAGTGGATCTTCGAGCGCGCGTTCGCACCGTGGGCCGCGCCCGTCAACGCGTCACTCGCGTACGCGGTCGGATACGTGCTCGTGTGGTGGGGCGGGATGTGGCTGCTCTACCGCGCGGGCGTCCGCGTGCGCGCGTGATCGTTGATCAGTCGCGGCCGGGACCGACGCCCTCGAGAATCACTTGCCGGAGCACGGCTGGATCGCCCAGCCGACGGCTGGCGTCGAGGATTTCGATGCCCGCCAACCGTCCGTCGGAGTCGTAGTCGGCAGCGATGCCTTCGCCGAGGTGTTTCGTCGTGACAGTCGTGTCCCGAAATCTGAAATACAGCGCATCGACTTCACGGTCGTACGTGATTCTCATCGACGTTCCCCACACAGATAGTACACGTAGACCGTCACGACGACGATCTCATCTGGCTCATCGACGAAAATCGGCCGAACCTGCTTGGTCGCGTAAACGACACCGTGCCACTCCTGCTGGAACGAGAAGCTTCGACGACACTCCAGGCGGCCCAGCTCGGCCGGCTCCCACGAGCCGGCCCGAATCGCCTCTTCGACCTCCCTCGGCGAGCTGCCGCGAAACAGCAGCTGCTCCTGAGCGTGCCGGGAGAAACGTATCGGCTTGAGCACGACGTCGTTTCAGCATGCGATGCTCGAGTTGCTTCGACAATGTGTCCAGTTCGATACGGTACCGACGAGGGCTAGCCGCGCACCACCGCGGCGGCGGCGTGCAGCAGGGCCTCGGGCGTGTCGGGGTTGATCGAGCAGTCGGGACCGAGCAGCAGCGCGCGCCCGCGCATCTCGTCGACGGCACGCTTCGCGCGCGCGGCGATGTCCGTCTCGCTCATTGAGGCGATCTCCGGCTTGGCGGGCAGGCCGCCGACGACGGCGCGGCCGGTGCGCCGATGGACCTCGGCCAGCGACGGGTTGCCGGCGCCGAGCGCCCAGGAAAAGGCCGTCACGGGGTAATCGGCAAACTCGTCGAAGTGCACGGCCGGCCCGCAGACGTGCAGCAGGTTGAACGGCGCCTGCGCGACGGCGCCCAGCACGCGCAGGTCGTGGGGGCGCTGGAAGCGGCGGCACTCCCCGGGGGTGAGGCCGTCGCCGCGCGCGAGGTTCGTCGCATAGAAGAGTCCGTCGGCGCCGGCCTCCACGCACGCGCGCGCGTAGGCCGCCAGCGTCTCGGCGATCGCCGCCAGCCCGGCGTCCATCGCCTTCGGCTCGGCGCGGGCGATGGCCAGCGCCTGCTCGCGCCCGCCGGCCAGCACGTAAGGCATCACCATCATCGGCGCGAAGATCGTCCAGATGATCGGCGTGTCGGGACCGAGGGCCGCGCGGATCGCGGCCAGCGCGGCCAGCTGCTCGCCGAGCGCGCCCCGGCGCGGATCGAGGGGCTGCAGCCGGGCCACCTCCGCGGCGCCGGCCAGCGGCGTGTGCGTGACCGTGAACGGGGTCGCGCGCTCCGTGGACGGCCGGTAGCTCAGCCCCCACATCTCGGCGAAGCACTGCGCGCGCGACTGGGGCTTCAGGAAGTCCCAGTCGAACGTGCGGGCCAGCCGCAGCGTTTCCGCGGTCAGCCCGGCCGCGGAGTTCTCGGTCACGAAGTTGTGCAGCCAGAAGCTGAGCGGCACGCGGTCGACGTGATCGCCACGCAGGGCGGCCAGCACGCGCGCGCGCTTGGTCATGGCCATGGACACCTCACTTCAGCGCGTAGGGGTTGATTGGCGTGCCGACCGCGCGCTTCACGGGCAGCGGCGGCGCCACCAGCAAAAAGGCGTAGCGCCCGTCGGTGGCGCAGTCGGCGGCCAGCTCCTCGAGGAAGAAGATCTCGCCGAGGGTCAGCCCCATGTTCGGGATGGCCACGACGTGGAACGGGTTGCGAAAGGCCGGGAGCTCGGAGGGCCGCACCTCGACCGCGTAGTTGTCGCTGGCCACCGCCGCGATCTGCCTGTCGTGCATCCACGCGGTGGTGTGCACGGACACCCCGGGGAACGGGTCGAGGTCGAAGTGGCGCCAGTCGTTCTTGTCGAGATAGCGCGACATGTGGCCGGTGCGGATCAGGAGCAGGTCGCCGCGCTGTACGGTCACGCGCGCGGCGGCGGCGGTGGCCTCGAGATCGGCCACCGTGATCGCGTAGCCCGGCTCGAGCGCGCGCACGCCCTTGTGGCGCGCGACGTCCAGCAGCACGCCACGGCCGACGATCTTGTCGCGCGTCTTGTCGATGCTGTTCTTCGCCGCGCCGCTGCTGGTGACCAGCGTCGCGTCGTAGCCGTTGTACATCTTCCCCTCGTAGAAGATGTGGGCGAGGCTGTCCCATTGCGTCGCGCACTGCAGCGGCATGACGATCCAGTCGTCCGAGCCGCCGTAGCCCTGCATCTCGGCCACCTGCGCCGGCGTGCGGGGCGCGTCGCCGCCGTCGCGGAACATCGTGTGGATGGGATTGAAGCGCTGGCGCGTGCCGCTCTGCGGCCCCTGACGGTCGAGCGGGATGCCGAGCGCGAACACCTTGCCCGTCGTCACCAGCCGGCCGGCGGCGGCGATCGTGTCGGGCGTGATGTAGTTCAGCGTCCCGATCTCGTCGTCGGGGCCCCAGCGGCCCCAGTTGCGAACCTTCATGGCCAGCGCGCGCAGCGTCGCCTCGTCGCTCATGGTGTCCTCTCGAGGGTGCCGCCGCCGGCCTCGACGAGCGCCTGGATGGCGGCGAACACCGCGCGCGCCTGGGCCGTGAAGTCGCCGCGATGCTTCACGCCTCCGTTTGCGTCGTAGGGGACCTGGCCGGCCGTGAAGAGAATGGTCTGCGCGCCCGTGACCCTGATGCCCTGGCTGTAGCCCGGCGGATCGTACACGCCGGCCGCGCCGTACCTCTCGATCTTCGCCATGCTCGGCTCCTCCCGCCCGGGGATGATAAGCGTTACCCTCACCCCGATGGACGTGAAAGAACGGAAGTGGACGCGGGTGGAATACGAGCGGCTCGTCGAGGCCGGGATCCTCGGGCCGGAGGATCGCGTCGAGCTGCTCGGCGGCGCGATGATATGCAAGGAGCCGCAGCACAGTCTTCACGCCGCGGCCATCCGCCTGGTCGTGCGCGTTCTCACCCGCGCGTTGGGGCCGGGCTGGGACGTCCTGTCCCAGATGCCGGTGGCGCTGGACGACGAGTCGGAGCCGGAGCCGGACGTCTGCGTCGTCCCCGGCGATCCGCGCGACTATCGCGACGCGCACCCGACGCGCCCCGTTCTCGTGGTGGAGGTCGCGCTCTCCCGTCTCGGGTTCGACCGCGACCGCAAGGGCAGCCTCTACGCGCGCGCCGGCCTCGCCGACTACTGGATCGTGAATCTCCCGGACCGCCGTCTGGAGGTCTATCGCGGGCCCGTTCCGGACGGCGCCGCGCTCTTCGGTTGGCGCTACGGGAGCGCGCAGGCCCTCGGTCCCGATGAGCGCATATCGCCGCTCGCGCTCCCGGACGCGGCCGTCACCATCGCCGACCTGCTGCCCTAGATCCTTCGCCGTCCCCGCGTCGGGGACCATCTCATTCCTCTGGCACGGGCAGCGCCTCCACCCGGCCCGAGCTCTCGCGAGCACGCTCGTTCTGCTCGGCATGCACGCGGCGCATCAGCGGGATGAGCGGCAGGATGGCGAGGAAGACGATCGAGATCAGCCAGAAGTCGTCGGCGTAGGCGAGCACCTGCGCCTGCTCGGTCGTGCGCCGGTAGAGCGTCGCCAGCGCCTGCCGGCCGGCCGTGAACGAGTCGGCGCCCTGACTCACGAAGTGCGCGGTCAGCTCCTTGAGGCGCCGGGTCGTGTCGGCGCTCCAGACATCCACGTGGCTGACCAGCGTGGATTGGTGCCGCTGGCTGCGGCGCACGAGCAGCATGGTGGCGAGGGCCACGCCGACGCTGCCGCCGACGTTGCGCACGACGTTATAGGCGGCGGTGGCGTTGCCGAGACGCTCGAGGCGGATGGTCGCCAGCGTCAGCGTCTGCAGCGGCGGGAAGATGAAGCCCATCGCGAATCCCTGCAGGAAGCGCGGCCAGGCGAGACTCCAGTAGTCCATGCCGAGGGTCAGGTGCGTCATCAGGAGCGCCGCGAAGGCGTTGAGCAGGCAGCCGCCGCCGAGCATGAGCCGCTGGTCCATGCGCGCCACGAGGCGGCCCGAGATCATGAGCGAGATCATGGTGCCGAGCCCACCGGGCGCCAGCACGAGCCCGGCGTTCCACGCGTCGTACGAGAGCATCTTCTGCGTGTAGAGCGCGATCAGCAACATGCTGGAGTTGAAGGCGAGGCCGACGAGCGCGATGCAGGTGGTGCCGACGGCGAAGTTGCGGTCGTTGAAGACGGTGAGGTCGAGGATCGGCTCGGCCGTGGTGAGCTCGCGGACGACGAACCCGACGAGCGTGCACGCCGCCAGCACGAACAGCGCAATGATGAGACGCGAGTCGAACCAGTCCTCCTTCTCTCCGAGGTCCAGCGCCAGCTGCAAGAAGCCGAACCCGAACACCATCATGACGAGGCCCGCCAGGTCGATCCCGCGGGGCTTGTTGACGAACGGCGAGTCGAACAGGAACGCGCTGACCATGAAGAAGCCGAGGGCGCCGATGGGCAGGTTGATGTAGAAGATCCAGCGCCACGACCAGTTGTCGCACACCCAGCCGCCCACGGTGGGCCCCAGGATCGGCGCCAGCATGATGCCGACGCCCCAGACGGCCATGGCCGTGCCCCGCTGCCGCAGCGGAAAGATCTCCCACATGATGGCCTGCGCCATGGGAATGACCGGGCCGCCGCCGAGCCCCTGGAACACGCGCATGGCCACGAGGAACTCGAGATTCGGCGCGATGCCGGACAGGAACGAGCTGACCGTGAATAGCACGGTGCAGATCAGGAACAAGCGCCGGCGCCCGAAGCGGGCCGAGAGCCAGCCGGTGGCCGGGATGGCCACCGCGTTGGCGGCGAGGTACGAGGTGACGACCCACGACATCTCCTCGATGCCGGCCGACATCGAACCCTGCATGTGGGGCAGGGCGACGTTGGTCACGCTGGTGTCCAGCACCTGCATGACCGTGACCATCATCACGGACAGGGTGATGGCCCAGCGGCGCGTGGGAGAGATCTGGGAGTCAATCATGTGATATAAGGCGTCCATGCGACGCCTGAGCATCCTCCTGTCGGTCGTCCTGACGGTCCTCGTCCTGGCCCCGGCCGCGTCGGCCGAATGGTTCGCGGACGCCTACCTCGGCCCCGCCATAACCAGCAGCAGCACGCTCACCTTCACGACCTTCGGGGAGGAACAGAAGCAGAGCCTCAGCGGCCGCAGCTCGCCGCTCTTCGGCCTGCGCTTCGGGCGATGGCTCGAAGACTTCGACCTCCCGTGGCTCGGCGTGGCCGCGGACGTGTCGTACTTCCGTCCCGCGACGGACGTGCAGACGGTGCCGCTCTCGCTGCTGGTGATGGCACGCTACGGCTTCCTCAAGGACGACGAGTTCAAGGCCGGACGCCTGCAGCCCTACGTGGGCCTGGGCGGTGCCCTCTTTTTCTCCAACCTCAGCGGCGCCATCGGTTTCCAGGAGGGCTCCGACACCAGCGCCGATGTCGGTCTCGACACCCGGGTCGGCGTCGCCTTCATGATCGACTCGAGCTGGGCGGCCTTCACCGAATATCGCTTCACGCACGTGGCGCCGACCTGGGACGTCAAGGTCTTCGGCGGCACGACGCCGGCCAGCACGACGTTCAACACGCATCACGTCATCCTCGGTCTGTCGTACCGCTTCTAGACGACGGCCGGATTCTATCCCAACCTCCGTAGGAGGACCGCGCATGCGACGTCTCCTCGTGGCCATGCTCGCCCTGGTCTCCGTCGTGTCGGGCGCCTTGATCGGCCACCGCGTCGCCCCGGCCGCGAGCGTCAGCGAGGTCCTCATCGGCTCCGTGCTGCCGCTCACGGGCAACTTTGCCAGCCTCGGACAGCAATACCTCTGGGCCGCGCAGACGGCCGAGGACATCGTCAACACCGACTACGCCGACCTCCAGGTGCCGCTCGGGCCGGGCAAGGGCTTTCCGGGCCTCGGCGGGGCGCCGATCAAGTTCATCGTGCGCGACGACCAGAGCCGCGGCGACCAGGCCCGCACCATCGTCGAGCAGCTGATCAGCGTCAACAAGGTGCACTGGATCAACGGCGAGGGCACGAGCGGCTCGACGTCGATCATCCAGCCGGTCGTGGAGAGCGCCGGCATCCCGCTCTCGTGCCATCCCTGCGCGTCGCCGACGCTCACCGAGAAGGGGATGAAGTGGTTCTGGCGCACCGGCCCCCACGACAAGGTGATGGTGGCCAGCGTGTTTTCGTTCCTGAAGGAGTGGCGCGAGCACGGCGGCCCGAGCGATGTCAAGACGGTCGCCCTGTTCACCTGCGACAACCTGTTCTGCCAGGACAACCGCAAGGTCGCCGCCGACCTCGCGCCGAAGGCCGGATTCCAGGTCGTGCTGGATCTGACCACCAAGACGGGCGCGACGACGCTCGCGTCCGAGGTGCAGCGTCTGCAGGCCGCCAACGCCGACGTCCTCTTCCTCGTGCAGTACACGGCGGAGACGACCGTCTTCCAGAACGACGCCAAGCGCGCGGGCTTCACGCCGAAGGTGATCGCGACGAGCAACGGCGCGTACTCCGACGAGACGTGGCTGCAGGCGCAGAAGAAGACGAACGGCGGCTCGGGCTGGCTCGGACGCGATCCGACGGCCATCGATCTCACCCACCAGCGGACGAGCTGGAAGAAGGTCAACGAGATCTACAAGAAGTACAGCCGCGGGCAGAACATGGGCGAGCTGGCCATGCGTGAGATCACGGGCCTCTTGTGGATGGCCGACGTGATCAACCGCGCCCGGTCGGTCGAGCCGGCCGCCCTCGCCAGGGCCGCGCGCGAGACGAACATGGGGCCCGAGCAGCTGATCATCGACTACAAGGGCATCAAGTTCGACGACCACCAGCAGAACACGCTCGCCACCGGCGTGGTGACCCAGATCGGCTGGGACGGCGAGAAGCACACGCTGTGGCCGTGGGACCTCGCGAGCAAGGCCGGATTCAAGCCGATCTTCCCGAACCCGGGCTGGCAGGAGCGCGACAGCACGCCGAAGCCCGCTTCCTGAGCGACGCCACGCTCCATGACCGAGCTCGCCCAGGCCATCGTCAACGGCCTTCAGATGGGGTTTCTCTACGCCCTCGTGGCGGTGGGCCTGACGATCATCTGGGGCCTGATGGAGATGATCAACTTCGCCCACGGCGAGTTCCTCATGCTCGGGATGTTCGGCGCATGGGGGCTCAGCGCCGGGCTCGGTCTGGATCCGCTGCTCGCCATCGTGCCGCTCGGGCTCGCCATGTTCGGCTTCGGCGTGCTCGTCTATCGCTCCCTCATGCGCCGCGTGCAGGGCGGCGATCCGTTCACGCAGATCTTCGCCACCATCGGCCTGCTGTTCCTGCTGCAGAACGCCGTCGTGGCCGGCTTCACGAGCGACTACCGCTTCGTCGGCGACAGCCTCCTCGCGCGGCTGAGCGGCGCCAAGCTGCGGCTGCTCGGCATCACCTTCGGGGTGCCGCTGCTGGCGGCGGCCGGGCTCGCGCTCCTGCTCTTCCTCGCGCTGTATCTGCTGATCGAGCGGACGGAGTTCGGGCTGGCGCTGCAGGCCACCAGCGAGGATCGCGATGCGGCCCGTCTCGTCGGCATCCGACCGCAGCGCATGTTCGCCATCGCGTGGGGCCTCGGCGCCGCCCTCGTCGCCATCGCCGGCGCCATCCTCGTCAACTTCTTCGCCGTCTATCCTCAGGTCGGATTGCAGTTCACCGTGCTCGCGTACGCCATCGTCGCCCTCGGCGGGTTCGGCAGCATCCTCGGCACGCTGCTGGCCGCCCTCGTCGTCGGCGTGATCCAGAGCGTGACCGTCGTCTACCTGCCGCCGGCGTTCAAGGACGCCTTCGTGTTCGCGTCGTATCTGCTGATCGGACTGTTCCGGCCGCAAGGCCTCTTCGGACGGTTCTAGCGTGGGCCGGCTCGCCCTCGCGGTGGGCGCCGTGGCCGCCATCCTCTATCCCATTCCCCTCCAGCTGCAGGGCACCACGTACTACCAGACGGTCGGCTTCCTCGTCCTGATCAACGCCATGCTGGGACTCGGCTGGAACGTCATCGGGGGCTGGGCGGGTCAGTTCGATTTCGGGCCCCAGGTCTTCTTCGGTGTGGGCGCGTACACCGCCGCCCTGCTCTTCGTCCGCCTCGGCCTCGACGCCTGGCTCGGCCTGCCGGCCGCGGTGGCGGTGGCCGTCGTCGTCTGCGCCCTGCTGACCTATCCGCTGACGCGGCTCCGCGGCCACTACTTCGCCATCGCCACCGTCGCCATCTGGATGATCGCCCAGCCCATCGGCGCCACCTGGGAGTTCATCGGCGGCAGCCAGGGGCTGTTCATCCCCGTGAAGCCGCGTGCGAGCGTCGCCGCCTCCGCGCTGTCGCTGCAGTTCTCGGGGCCGACGAAGGCGCTCGGGTACTACTACAGCGCGCTGGCCCTCTTCGCGCTCACCCTCGCGCTCATGGCCCTCGTCGAGCGCTCCAAGCTCGGCTACTACTTCCGCGCCATCCGCGACGACCAGGAGGCCGCGGAGGGGATCGGCATCGACAGCCGGCTCTACAAGGTGCTCGCGCGCAGCATCACCGCCGCCGTCTTCGCCGCCGCCGGCGTGCTCTACGCCTTCTGGGCGCTGTCGGTGTTCCCCGAGCAGGTGCTGGAGCTGAACTGGAGCACGCTGCCCATCATGGCCACCGTGGTGGGCGGCATCGGCCGACTGTGGGGGCCGGTGCTGGGCGCCGTCATCCTGATCCCGATCGCGCAGATCATGAGCACCACGCTCGGCACGGGCCCGCTGGCGGGCCGCGGCATCGACCTCATCGTCTACGGCCTCATCATCGTCCTCATCGCCGCGTTCCGGCCCACCGGCCTGCTGTCGCTGCCGTGGGGGCGCTGGTTTCGCCGGCGCCGCCCGGCCACGCCGGCGCCGGCGCCCTGATCCCATGGCGCCGCTGCTGAGCGTCGAGGCCGCCACGAAGCGCTTCGGCGGCCTGCTCGCCAACAAGGAGATCTCGCTCGCCATCGAGCCGGGCGAGATCGTCGGCCTCATCGGTCCCAACGGCGCCGGCAAGACCACGCTCTTCAACTGCATCACCGGCTACATGCATCCCGACGAGGGCCGCATCGCCTTCGACGGCGCCGACATCACGCACACCCGGCCCGAGCGCATCTGCGGTCTCGGCGTGGCCCGGACGTGGCAGGTGGTGCGCGCCTTCGGGCGCATGACGGCGCTCGACAACGTCATCTGCGGCGCGCTCGAGCGCACGAACCGTGTGGCGGAGGCGCGGGCCCGGGCCGCCGACCTGCTCGACTTCACGGAGCTCGGCGCCCGGACGCACGTGGCCGCGGCCAACCTGACCCTCGCCGACAAGAAGCGGCTCGAGATCGCGCGCGCGCTGGCGACGCGGCCGCGGCTGCTCCTGCTCGACGAGGCGATGTCCGGCCTCACGCCGCGCGAGACCGCGGCCGCCGTGCAGCTCGTGCGGCGGATCCACGAGGAGCTCGGCGTCACCATCTGCGTGGTCGAGCACGTCATGGAAGTGGTCATGCCGCTCTCGCATCGCGTGGTCGTCCTCGACGGGGGCGTCAAGATCGCCGACGGCCGCCCCCACGACATCGTGCGCGACGAGCTGGTGATCAGCGCGTATCTCGGAGCGCGGCGTGCCGCCCGATAACCTGCTCGAGGTCCGCGACCTCCACGTCGCCTACGGCGCCGGCGTGCGGGCGCTGCAGGGCGTGTCGCTCCACGTGCGCCCGGGCGAGGTGGTGGCGCTGATCGGTTCCAACGGCGC
>QHSB01000529.1 GCA_003220335.1 Candidatus Rokuibacteriota bacterium | reverse complement strand
CACCGCTGAAGAGCGCGCCGTTCACGCTCGCACGACCGTCCGAAAAATGTTCGCCTTTTCCGACACCGCTCGTCGAGTGGCTTCCTGACCGAGGCGCTTGTTGCCCGTGTCAGCCGGGCTCCTCGTCGCTTCGCTGACCGGATGCGCGAGCGGATGCTGTACGGTACCGAATCGGTCTCTCGCGAACGTGCAACGGTTAGCCTGACGTTGGCGCGGGGACAAGAGGGCGTTTCGATCGTCGCCGATATGGTGCGACGCGGCACGAGCTGGCGTGTGTATGACCTCCGACTCCGCGGAGTCAGCTTGGTAGATAACTATCGCGCCCAACTTGACCGCCTCATGCGCCGGGGAACCTACGAAGAGACAACCGAGCGGCTTCAGACGAAGCGCGAAGCGCTGAGACTGACGGCGATGGCCCATGGGGCCGCTCCGCAAGAGTAGTTCGCTCAGGGCCTTTCGCTCGCCAGCGCGTGCTCACTGCTTCTCGTCGTGGTAGCAAGGCTCCCCTTAGGCCGGCTGATCGTCCGCCCCTATGGTGGCGGGCGGCAACGTCAGACACGCCGGACACAGCTTGTCGAGCTCGTTTTCTTCCCCGTCCGGAGGCTTCACGATCGCGACAGCGCGACCGCAGAGCCCACAGATGCGGCGATGGGCGAGGGGCACTACTTTACCGAGGCGGGGCGGGCATCGCCGATGAGTGATGGTCCACGATCATCCAGTTCGTGCCGTCCTTCACGAATGTAAAGCTATATCGCGCCGGCAGCGTTTTCGTTTCCCCGTCTCTAACGTATGCAAACGTATAGTAGCCGGTGTTGACGGCAGTGTCGCCATACACGCGGATCAATTGTTCACCGAACGTGACCTTGAGTGCCGGCAAGACCTTGAAGGCCGTGACGAAATACTCACGCAACGCCGCTCGATCCGATCGCACAGTTGGCGAGAGAGTTCCCCAGAGAACTCCATCGGTGGCATAAAGAAGAACGATCTTGTCTGGGTCGTTTTGCCCCAGGGTTTCGCCCCATTTCATGGTCGCGGCGGCAACGTCTTCCTTCGGTCCGGCCAAGGCGGCGGAGTTCGTCAGCAACAGGCTGCAATTGAGTACGAACAGCACGACCACGGTCGATACCCGGAATAGCATCGTTCTTCCTCCTCGTCGATTCATCCGCTACTCGATCACCTGATCCGCCCGCAGCAGCAGGGAGGGCGGGATGGTGAGGCCGAGGGCCTTGACGGTCTTCATGTTGATAACCATCTCGAACTTCGTGGGCTGCTCCACCGGGAGATCGGCGGGCTTGGCGCCCTTGAGGATTTTGTCGACGTACACCGCTCCGCGCTCGGCGATCTCCGTCAGGCTCGGTGCGTAGGACAGCATTCCACCTGCCATAGCGCTTTCTCCGGCTTGCGATAGACTTGGCCGGGGCCCCAATGCCGGAGCCAGACTGCCGCGCCAGTTATAAGAGTCGACGGACCCATCGATTGTCACCGAGACACCTCCATCCGTTCATCCGTGACTCTGCTTCGCTCTCGGGGAGAGTTGTGAGTGCGATCGGGAGCATACGCATTTTGGAAGGAGGCGTCACGATGAAGCGACTCACTCCCTTGTTGATTGCAGTTGCAACCCTGGCCGGCGTTGTTGCCTTCACGGCGCGGGCGCCTCGACACGCCGCCGCTCAAGAAGCCGCCCCGATCTTCGTAACCGAAATTCCCTCCGGATACCGCGACTGGAGGTTGATCTCAGTGGCCCATGAAGAAGGCGATCTTCACAGTTTTGCTGCCGTTTTGGGCAACGATGTCGCGATCAAGGCTTACCGCGAAGGGAAGCTCTTGTTCCCGGACGGCACAATCATTGCCGCTTTGCACTATCGTCACGTTCCGTCCGGGGAAAACAACAAGGTCTTTGGTCGTGACCAATCTTTCGTAGCGGGCTCCCCCACGAACATTCAGTTCATGATCAAGGACTCAAAGAAGTACGCCGCGACCGGCGGGTGGGGGTTCGGTCACTTCCAAGACGGCAAACCTTCAACCGACGAGGCGATGATGAAAGCCTGCTTCGCCTGCCACCAGCAGATGAAAGCTCGAGATCTTGTCTTCACGCGTTACGCACCATAAAACAGAAATGACGATGATCGAAAGCGGCGTCCGAAAGAACCATCCTTGCCTGTCCTCAAGGGCCTAGTCCGCGCCCTCGGCGCGCCGGTGGGAGAGCTGCTGGAATAGCGTCTGGAGTGTGGAACGCGAACGTGGCTTGGTTCATGGCCGGCGGCGCTGTGGTAGTCGGGCTCGTGAATGTTGCGCTCCGACGGGCGGTGATTCCGCCCGTGACGACAGCCCAGGGGTAGTTCGAGGCCTACGAGACTGCCGACGTGGACGAGCAAGGGCTCAGCATGAACCGCAGGAGTGACCCCATTCTGGAGGAGAGCACGCTCTATGAGTGATACCAAGACGATAGACCAGCCCCAGAGCGGGCGGAGCCGCGCCTACCAGCGCCTCACGCCTGAGACGGCCGTACTCTTGCTCATTGACCACCAGTCCGGGCTTGTTTCGGGCGTTCGAGATCTCGCGCCGGACGAGGTGCGCCACAATGTCGTCGCGTTCGCCCGCGCCGCGCGCGTCCTCCGCGTCCCGGTCGTGCTCACCTCGACTGCGCCCATGATGTGGGGTCCGACTCTACCGGAGCTCACGGAGGCACTGCCGGGGGTGGAGAACATCGAGCGGAGCTTTATCAACGCATGGGATGAGCCGCGAATCCGCGATGCCGTCACGCGGATCGGGCGACAGAAGCTCCTGATCGGCGGGATCACAACGCACGTCTGTTTGGCGTTCCCCGCCATGTCCGCTGTGGCGGACGGATATGACGTGTATGCACTTTTGGATGCCTCAGGCACTTGGAGCGATCTCCTGCGACTAACTGCAATCGAACAAATGAGGCAAGCGGGCGTCACAATAACCTCCGGATCGGCGGCATTCGTGGAGATGCTGCACAACAACGCCAGCCCAATCGCTGGCGAGTTTTACGCGGCGCTTGACCTGCCGGCGACCCGCTACATCCTCCAGATCACCCAAGGGGGCAAGTCTGCCTGAAACTGGCCGGACTTCGACTGGATGAACCGGGTCGGGTCGAGATATCGCAAGTCGCACTCGATGCCGAGGAGAGACAAGCCCATGTCCTACAGCATATCGACCTTGCTGATGCGCAATCTTCACGACGTCTTCGGTGAAAACGACCCCGCGCGTCGGCGGGCGGCCATCGACGAGATCCTCACCGAAGATTGCGTCTTCTACGAGCCCAGGGGCGTCTACCGCGGCCGCGACGAGATCGATCGCGTCGCGGGCGCGATCAAGGCTACTCACCCTGACTTTCGATATCAGCCAATTGCCGGGCCCGAGGAATTGGGCAATGGCGGGCGCATCCAATGGGTATCGGGCCGCCCTGGTGAGGCGCCAGCTTACGCCGGGACTGATTTCATAGTTGCCCGCGACGGCCGGATTGCCGCCGTTTATCTCTTTTTCGACAAGCTACCCTGAGCTGGACTCGGCTGTGCGGCGTCCTATCCGTAGGATCGCTTCGGAACGTTTCCTCCAGCAGCATCACGAGAGCCTGGGCACCACCTCGGCCACCAGGCGCTCCGTCTGCTCGGCCTCGTCGAAGACCGGGTTGAGCAGGATTAGCTCCGCCCCCGCCTCTGCCACCTCGCGCAGACCTCGCACGCAGGCGTCGGGTGGCCCGTAGACGGCGACGGCCTCCAGGTCGCTCAACTCGAGGAACGGGTAGAAGCGGTGCAGCGACTCGCTGATTCGCCGACGCGCGCGGTGGGCGTCGTTGTCGACGGCGATGTAGACGCGCTTGCCGATCTTAAAGCTGGCGGCGTCGCGCCCCGCCTCGGCGAGCGCCTGCCGCACGATCGGCACCTGCTCGGCGAACCGTTTCGTCGTGGACGACCCGGCTCCGAAGAAGCCGTTGCCGTACTTGACGGCGCGCCGCAGCGCATCGGGATGGCTGGCGCCGAACCAGATCGGGGGATGCGGCTTCTGAAATGGTTTCGGCTCCATCGCGGCGTCCTTCAACTGCCAGAACCGCCCGTCGAAGTTGACCCGCGGCTCCGTCCAGAGCGCCTTCATCAGCCGCAGCCCTTCGTTGAACCGGGCCACCAGACTGGTGGGATCGACCTGAAAGGCGGAGAACATCCGATGCCGCCCTCCGGTGCCGACGCCGATCTCGATCCGACCGCGGCTCAACTGGTCCAGAGTGCTCAGGTCCTTCGCGAGGTGAACCGGGCTGTGCAGCGGGGTGACGAACACGACGCAGCCCAGGCGTATCCGCTCGGTGCAGGCAGCCGCGTAGCTCAGAGTCTGCAGCGGGCTCATGAACGGCATCGTGCCGAGCGTCTGCTCCAGCGTCCAGGCGCTCTCGAAGCCGAGCGCCTCGGCCCGCGCCATGTACGCCCGGAAGCGAGCCGGATCGAATTCACCGTCAGAAACGAACTGAGGGATGGAGATCGCAAATCGCATGTCTGGCTCCTGCCTCGGCGGTTCAGATAGCTCCGTCGACGTCAAACATCACCTTGCCGCCCCGCTGAACGTGGGCGACGGCTTCGCGGAAGGCGCTGAGCCGATAGGTCGCTGCGATAGGTACTCGAATCACGCCTGAAGCGACGAGCGGCGCCGTCTCGCGAAGTGCGCTCGGTATTTTCAACTCGACATCAGGATGGTTAAGGAAGAAACCCTTGACGACAACACGCTTCGCGATCAGGTCGAACGGGGCGATGGTGACTGGCTCGCCGCGCCATGGATAACGGTCTGACGCAGGCGCAGGCCGCAGAGGCGCTCACGCACTTGGCCTTCTACACCGGTTGGCCAAACGTCTTCTCGGCGCTACCGGTCGCCAAGGATGTCTTCGAGAAGCGCCCCAAGTGATCCCAATCCGG
>QHSB01000528.1 GCA_003220335.1 Candidatus Rokuibacteriota bacterium | reverse complement strand
CATGCCGACGCTGACCGTGCCGCTCACCGTCGCCCCCTGGGCGGGGGCGGTGAACGACGCGCTCAGCCCACCCGCGTTCTGCACGTTGACCGAGACGGTCGTGCTGCCGGTGGCGCCGTTCGGGTCGCGCACGGTCGCCTTCAACGTCTGGGGTCCGGTCGACACTTTCGTGCTGTCCCATGCGAGCGTCACCGGCCCACTGGACGTATCGGTGCCGGTCGTGAGCGTCTGTCCGCCGATGCTCAGCGTATAGGTCTTGGTGCCCGCGGCGGCGCGTTCGACCCACATCGTCGTCCACACCGTCCCGGTGACCGTCGCCCCGTTGCTCGGCTGAGTGATGAACACCGCCAGCGTCGGGTTCTGGACCTGCACGTAGGTGAAGCCGCTGCCGGTATTGCCGGTGGCATCCTGCACGCCGGCGCTCACCGTGCGCGAGCCGTTGCCGACCGTGGTCGTGTCCCAGCTCCAGGTCACCGTGGTCGTGTTGCTGGCGATCACCGTCTGCTGCACGCCGTCCACGAACACGGTGAACCGGTTGTTCGTGCCGCTGGTGCCGGTCACCGTGATCTGCACGGGCACCGTGCCCTGCATCGTTTGGCCCGGCGCAAGGTTCGGGAAGCTGACCTGCAGCGTGCCCGGCGGCGTATTGTTGTTGACGGTGACCGTGCGCGTGGCCGTCGCGGTGGCGCCGCTCGCGTCACGCACCGTCAGGCCGAGCGTGTGGACGCCATCCTGGACGAGTCCCTTGGTCTTCCAGGTGTAGGTCTGGGTCGAATCCGAGGTCGTGTTCGAGAAGAGCGGGCTGCCGTCGAGCGTCAGCGTGAACGTGTTGGCGCTGCCGCTGGCGCCGCTGGCCGCCATGCCGATATTCACGTCCGCGCTCACGGTGGCGCCGTCGGCCGGGCTCGTGAATGACGCGGTGAGCGTTGCGCTCTGCACCGTGATGACGCGCACCGGCGGGCTCGGATCCGTCGTGCCCTGGCTGTCGGTGACCGTCAGCGAGACGTAGTAGGTGCCGGGCGTGCCGAAGGTCACGCTGCCGGGCGTCGCGGAGGTGCTGGTGGCGGGCGAGCCGCCCGGGAAGATCCACCGGTACGCGGTGACGGAGCCGTTGGCGTCGGTGCCCGAGCCGGCGAAGCTCACGGACTGGCCGGCGGAGATCGTGACGTCGCCGGCGGGCAGATTGATGGTGCCGCGCGGCGGCTGGTTGGTCGGGTTCGAGGACACCTGCACGAACGGCGCGACCGAGGGCACGCCGTTGGCGTCGACGATGAACAGCATGTAGTAGCCGGGCGGCGCGATGTTGGCGCTCGGCGGCGCCGTCACCGTGAGCGTCCCGGTGCCCTTCGTGAACGCGAGCGAGACCATGCGCTGGTCCATGTCGAAGGCGTGTGTATTGGCGCCGTTGCGGATCAGCGCGACGGAGGCGATGTTGGCCGCGTTCGGCGTGCTCACCTGGAAGCTGCCGCCGTAGCCGATGACGGAGGGCGCCGCGGTGATCGAGGGCCGCGTGGCCGGGCCGCCGCTGGCGTTGAACAGGTACGCGGGCTTGTAGATCTCCATCCGATTTTCCCACGTGCCCCAGTTCGGGTTGCTGCCGGCCGACCACACGGTGCCGTCGGGCAGGAGTAGGGCCACCGAGTGGTAGAGGCGCGGCATGTTCATCGTCCCCGCCGGCGTCCACGTCTCGGTCGCGGGATCGAAGATCTCGGCGTTGAGCGTCGCGGTGCTGGCCGTCTTGTCCAGGCTGGACCCACCCAGCGCGAGGATCCTGCCCGTGGGCAGGATGACCGCGTCCATCTGAATACGCGGGCCCGACATGGAGTTGGTGGAGCGCCAGCTCGGGCTCGGCTGCGAGAGGTCGATGATCTCCACGGTCTCCGTGGCCGGGTTGTCACCGCCCATGATCATGATGCGTGCGCGCCAGTTGTCTGCGGCGGAGAGCGGCAGCAGCACGGACGAGCCGTAAATCCGGTCACGCGAATAGTTCATCGTGGCCACGCCGCTCTGCCACGAGTTCGTCGCCGGATTGAAGATGCTCGAGGAGGTGTTCGCGCCGGACATGAAGATCCGGCCGTCGGGCAGCAGGTGAAGCCACGGGTAGAGCTCGGGCGTGAACGGTGCGTTGTATTCCTGGCTCCAGCCGTCGGGATTCGTGTAGATCTCGACCGCGTTGTTGGTGCCGCCTTGCTCGAGCCAGCCCGAGAACGTCGCCATGCGGCCGTCGGCGAGACCGACGACGGAGGGATACCACCGGCCCCGCGCCATGTCCTGGACCTGGATGAACTTCTCCGTGGTCGGGTCGAACACCGTCGTGGTCTTGAGGCCGCCCCAGCCGTGACCGTTGACAGGATATTGGAGGGTGCCTCCGGCGATGAGCGCGCGGCCGTCCGGCATCCACGACAGGCCGTTGCAGAAGAGATCCCACGGGACGGTCTGCACGTTGATCACGCCCGTGTTCGGATCGTAGACGGCGGCGGTATTCGTCGTCACCGTCGGGTCGTTCGACGAACCGCTGACGACCAGGATCCTGCCCGTCCGCATGAGGCCCACGTGGATGGGATTGATCGGCATCGTGTAGGGGAGTATCGACCATTGCCCGGTCATGTTCGGCTGAGCGGCGACCGGTTCAACGGCGACGGTGGCCACAAGCATCACGGCGAGCACGCAGGCGAGCGCGAGTGTTCTTCGCATGTTCTCCACGTCGGTCCACGTTCCATGCCAGACCCGTTCCCCCCTAGTACGGACCTCCTGGGGGCGTATTCCTGCAGGACATTGCCGAATGCGAGCGGCCAAGTTTCGCGGTGTGAGGAGAAGTCCGCAGCACGGGCCGCAGCGGCTCACGCCGGGCCAGCGCCCCGGGTCTGGTATGGGTTCTGCACTGAGGATGATCGTGCCCAGCACGGACACTGCGCCTCGCTGCTCGGTGGTCATCCCGACCTACAACCGCGCCCACTCCGTCGGGGACGCGATCGCGAGCGTGCTGCGGCAGACCATGGCCGACCTCGAGTGCATCGTGGTGGACGACGGCTCCACCGACTCCACCCCCGCCCTGCTGGCGTCGATCAAGGACCAGCGGCTGCGGGCCATCCTCGGCCGCCACGCCGGCGTGGCCGCCGCGCGCAATCTCGGCGTCGCCCACGCGCGGGCGCCCCTGGTGGCGTTCCTCGACTCCGACGACCT
This sequence comes from Candidatus Rokuibacteriota bacterium, assembly GCA_003220335.1. Lineage (GTDB taxonomy): Bacteria > Methylomirabilota > Methylomirabilia > Rokubacteriales > CSP1-6 > AR12. The sequence goes on along the minus strand of QHSB01000528.1, from coordinate 892 downwards.
GTGGCGTCCCCACAAGCTGACGCACGAGATTGCCTTCCTCGACCGCCATCCGGAACTCGACGCCGTCTTCAGCGACCTCGAGAAGGAGGATGGCGGCCGCGTGTATCCGTCCTTCATGCGCGAGACGGCCGTCTTCTCGGGACTGCTCGGCGAGCGCGAGTATCGGGACGGCGTGGCCCTGAGCCGCCGCGAGGTATTCCTCGTCCTTCTCGAGGAGGTGCCGATCAAGCCGTCGGCCCTGACGCTCCGGCGCGACGCCTTCGACAAGGCCGGCCGCTTCGACGAGACCTGGTCGTCGTCAGAGGACTGGGAGTTCCTGCTGCGCTTCGCGCGCGCGCACCGCTTCGGCTATCTCGACCTCCCGCTCGCCGTGCTTCGCGTCGGCGACGATTCGCTGCATCGCACCGACCAGGCGCGGGGCGACACCGCGATGATCCGGCTCCTCCTGCGCGAGCGTCGCCTGCTGAACGGCGACCGCGAGGCGCGGGCGGCGGTGCAGCGCGGGCTCGTGACGCGGGTGAAGCATTTCGGCTGGCACCACGGCGACGCGGGCCGGCGGCGCGCGGCGGCCGCCGTCTTCCTTCGTGGATTCGTGCTCACGCTCTCGCCCGGCCTGCTCGTGCGCGCCTTCGCCGTCCTCCTCGGCCTGACCCGCGTCGCGCCCTGATGAAGATGGGGGGCCCCGAGATGGCCCCCCAAACCCCCCAGCCTTCGGAGCGTCCCGGCGAAGCCGGGTCGCTCCTCTAAAACCTGGCGACACGCGGCGCAGTTGGCGGCCTTCGGCCTTCGACAGCGTGCGCGGAGTTTTAAATGAGGCGCTCGCGGGCGTGGCGCCAGGCGCGTGAGGCGATCGAGGGCTTGAGGGCGCGGATCGTCCTGAGGCGCCGCGCCG
>QHSB01000527.1 GCA_003220335.1 Candidatus Rokuibacteriota bacterium | reverse complement strand
CTTCGATGCGCCGGCGCTCGCCGATGTCGCGGGCGATCTTCGAGGCGCCAACGATGCGGCCGGCCGAATCCCTCACCGGGGAGACCGTGATCGACACGTCGACCAGGCGGCGGTCCTTCGTCACCCGCACGGTGTCGAAGTGCTCGACGCGCTCGCCGCGGCGGACCCGGGCGAGGACGTCGTCCTCCTCCGCGCGCTGCGCCTCGGGGACGATCAGGGTGATGGGGCGGCCGATCGCCTCGGCGGCCGTCCAGCCGAACATCCGCTCGGCGGCCGGGTTCCACGAGGTGATGATCCCGTCCAGGGTCTTGCTGACGATCACATCGTTGGACGAGTCGACGATGGCGGCCAGCCGGGCGGCGGCCTCGGCGAGGCCCGGGCCGGCCGCAGGCGGCGTCGGGCGGGAGCGGGCCTCGGTCATTGGATATTACGATAGCAGGGCTCGCGGGGCTTCGCATTCCGGAGGCTTCCCCGCGCGCGACGCGACTCTGTGAGAAGATCAGCGCTCGTGATACCTCGCGCCATTCTGTTCGACTTCGGAGGCACGCTGGACGCCGCGGCGCTGACCTGGAAGGAGCGGCTCTTCGGTCTCTGTCGAGCCGAGGGCGTCGTCGTCACGCCGGACCGGTTCGACCCCCTGTTCTACGGCGCCGACGACGCGCTCGTGGGGGCCATTCCGGCCACGCTCTCCCTCGACGAGACCGTCCGGCGACTGGTCGCCGGCCTCGGCACGGCGCTGGGCCTGGCCGACGAACGCCTCGTCGACCGCATCGCGACGGTGTTCCTGGACCATACGACCCGGGCCGTCCGCGACAACGTCTCGTCGCTGTCTCCGCTCGCGTCTCGTTACCGACTGGGCATCGTCTCCAACTTCTACGGCAACCTCGCGACCGTCTGTGACGACCTCGGGATCCGGTCGTTGTTCCAGGCGATCGTCGATTCGCAGGCGGTCGGGTGGAAGAAGCCCGATCCCCGGATCTTCAGGCACGCGCTCGACGAGCTCGGGGTGAAGCCGGCCGAGGCGACATTCGTCGGCGATTCGCTGTCGCGTGACATGGCCGGCGCCCGGAGTGTCGGCATGGCGCACATCTGGCTCGTCCCCGCGGCGGCCGCGGACCCACGACCGTGCTGCCGCGGTGACCGCGTCATTCGCTCGCTGCGCGAGCTCGGGGAAATGCTCCCGTGACGATGCCGGCGCGCTGTCGCGGCGGCATCATCGCCGCGGGTGACGGCACCCGCCTGCGGGCGGCGGGCTTCTCGATGCCCAAACCGCTGGTCCCGGTCGCGGGCGTGGCGCTGATCGAGTGGGTGATCGAGAACTTCCGCGCCGCGGGCATCACCTCGCTCGTCATCATCGTGAACGAGCAGGCCCGGCAGTGTCGTGATTGGGTCCAGGCCCGGTTCCCCGACCTCGACGCCGAGGTCATCGTCAAGACCACCCGCTCGTCGCTGGAGAGCTTCCTCGAGGTCAATCGGCGCCTGACCGGCGATCGGGCGCTCGTCTCGACGGTGGACGCGTGGTGTCGCCCCCGCGACTTCGTGAGGTTCGTCGAGGCGGCGCTCCGTCGGCCGCCCGATACGAGCGTTCTGGCGGTGACGCCTCTCGTCGCCGACGACAATCCCCTCTGGGTCGAGGTGGACGCGACGAGTCGTGTCCGCGCGCTGGGGGGGCGAGAAGGGACGCATGTGACGGCCGGTATGTATATGCTCTCAGAGCGGGCCCGCGCAGCCTCGCCACCGCCGCTCGGAAGACTGCGGGAGTTCCTGGCCTGGCTGCTCGAGCAGGGAGAGCCGTTCTACGCGGAAACGATCGAGACCGTGGTCGACGTCGATCAGCCGTCTGACGTGGCTCTGGCCGAAGCGCTGGCAGGAGGGCAAACGCGAGTGGATCGTCGTGGAGACGACCGATGAGCGATGCGGACTGCTGGGGGATCTTCCGAGAGCGGGAGCATTCTCCGGGCCGGGAAAACGACGACACCGAGATCCTGAGACTCACCGGCAAGCACATCGAGGCGCGCGGATTCCAGGTGACGTTCAAGACCCCCGAGGAGATCGGCACGGCCGATCCCCGCCCACTCGGGGTGTTCCTGATGTGCGAGCGGGTCGAGATCCTCGATCGTCTTCACGCGCTCGAGCTCCTCGGGGTGCCTCACGTGAACAGTCCGCACGCCGTCTTGAACACCTATCGGGACCGCATGATCAGCCACTTCGGCGAAGCCAACGTCCCCTTCATCGAAAGCCGGGTCGTCCCGACCGACGCGGTGGACGACGTGGGCCCGCTTCCGGTGTGGGTGAAGCGCGCGGACGTGCACAACACGCAGGCGGGAGACGTGACGTTCGCGAGCACGCGCGACGGTGCGGCGGAAGCCCTGCGGGCGCTCGCGGCCCGCCACATCCCAAAGGCCGTTCTCCAGCCGCACGTCGAGGGCGACCTCGTCAAGTTCTACGGGATCGGCGCCGGCGCGCGATCCGATGGGGCCCCGGCGTGGTTCCGCTGGTTCTACCACAAGGAGCAGCGCGTGGTCGGCCACCCGCTGGATCCCGCCCAGCTTGCCCGCGCGGTGCGGCGGGCCGCGCTCGCCCTCGGGCTCGACGTGTATGGTGGAGACGCGATCGTGACGCGGGCCGGCGGGATCGTGCTGCTCGACGTCAACGCGTGGCCGAGCTTCGCGCTCTATCGCGAGGAGGCGGCCGAACGTATCGCCGCCCACGTCGCCTTCCGCTTCGCCGGAGCGGCGCGATGACGCAGCGCCGCGAGATCGGACCGCGGTCGCGTGACATCGTCGCCCAGGAGCGACGCCATATCGCGCCCGGGCTGCAGTCCTTCGCCCTCACGGCCGGCGTGGCGATGGCCCGCGGCGAGGGTTGCACGCTGATCGACGAGGACGGCAACGAGTACATCGACTTCATCGCCGGCATCGGCGTGGGCAGCGTCGGTCACTGCCATCCGCATTACGTGGAATCGCTGAAGCGGCAGCTCGAGCGCCTGACGTTCGGCAGCTTCACCACCGAGACGCGCGCCCGCTTCCTCTCGCAGCTGGCGAGCCTCACGCCGGAGGGGCTCACCCGCATCCAGCTCTTCTCCGGGGGCGCCGAGGCCGTGGAGGCCGCCCTGCGCCTCGCCAAGGCCGCCACCGGCAAGCACGAGGTGCTCGGCTTCTGGGGCGGGTTCCACGGCAAGACGGGCGGGGTGCTCGGACTGCTCGGCAGCGACTTCAAGCACCACCTCGGCCCCTTCATGCCCGGCCGCTACGTGTCGCCGTACGCGGACTGCTACCGCTGTCCGCTGAAGCTGCGCTTTCCGGAGTGCGGGATCGCGTGCGCGGACTTCCTGCGCGACGTCATCCGCTACCAGACCGGCGGCGAGATCTCCGCGATCATCGTCGAGCCGATCCAGGGCACGGCCGGCAACGTCGTGCCGCCGTCCGGCTTCCTGCGCGCGGTCCAGGCCATCGCCAAGGAGCACGACGCCCTCTTCATCGCGGACGAGATGCTGACGGGCTTCGGGCGCACGGGCGCGATGTGGGGCTCGTACCACGACGGCGTCGTGCCCGACGTCATGACGATCGGCAAGGGGATGGGCGGCGGCTTCCCGCTGAGCGCCGTCATCTCCACCGAGAGCCTGACCAACCGCGTGCCATGGTCGAATCCCAGCGCGAGCTCGTCCAGCTACGGCGGCAACCCGCTCGCGGCGGCGGCCGGCCTCGCCACGCTCGAGATCCTCATCAAGGAGGATCTCGTCCGCAACGCCGAGCGCGTCGGCCAGGTCATGCTCAGACGGCTCGAAGCGCTGAAGGAGAAACACCGGTGCGTGGGCGAGGTGCGGGGCAAGGGCCTGATGCTCGGCATCGAGCTGGTCAGCGACCGGCAGACGAGGGAGCCGCTCGCCAGGGACGTGACGCGCGCCCTCTACCAGGAGTGCCTGCGCCGCGGGCTGGTCGCCATGACCTACGCGCCCTCGATCCGGATCAACCCGCCGCTCGTGATCCGTGAGGACACCGCCCTGGCCGGGCTCGCCATCCTGGACGAGGCGCTGGAGGCGGTCGGGCGCGCGCACGGGCTCTACTGACGGATGCTACGCGGGGCGATCATCGGCCTGGGCAACGTCGCCCTCGAAGGCCACCTCCCGGGCTGGACCCGCCGCGACGATGTCGCGATCGTTGCGGTCAGTGACACCGAAGGCGCGCGCAGACAGCCCGCCGAGGCGCGGCTGCCGGCGGCGCGCTGGTACGACTCGGCCGAAGACCTTGTCGCGCACGAGCCGCTCGACTTCGTCGATATCTGCACACCCCCCGCGAGCCACGGCCTCCTGGTGTGTCGCGCACTGGAGCGCGGCCTGCACGTGCTCTGTGAGAAGCCTCTCGTCGTCCGCGTCACGTGGCAGACGCTTCGGACGAAGCCCGCCGCGGCCCGCAATGCGGGCGCGATCAACTGGCGGCTCGAACCGGCGCTCGGCGGCGGTGGCGTGTTGACCGATCACGGCTGGCACGTGTTCTATCTGCTCCGGAACTGGCTCGCGGGATCTCCGACGTCGGTGAGCGCGCGCCTCGAGCGACGGCGGCACACGGCCTCGCCCGTCGAGGATACGGCGACGGTGCAGGTGACCTTTCCCCACGCGACGGCCGATATCTTCCTCACCTGGGCCGCGGACCGGCGCGACAACGTCGTGGAGCTCATCGGAACCGACGGACGCATCGAGCTCCACGAGGAGACGCTGCGGCTCCAGCGCGACGGCCGGGAGCAAAGGTGGTCGTGCCCGCCTGCGCTGTCCAACGGCTCGGTGCATCCCGACTGGTTCGATCCCGAGGTGACTCGGTTCCTGGGCGAGGTGACGGGAACGGTGGAGCGCGACGGCAACCTCGCCGAGGCCCGGCTCTGCAGCGTGCTCGAGAGCCTCGCGCGCGACTCCGACCGCCGCGGCGGTCGGCCCCTCGCCCTGCCGAGCCTGCCGATCGCATGATCCTCGTCGTCGTGCCGTCCGCGCCGGACGGTGCCGCGGCTGTCTCCCCCGCCCGCGTCGTGGCCGGTCTTCCGTTGCTCACGCGGATCGTGCGGGCGGCAACGGCGGCCGGCTACGAGCACGTCTTCGTGCGCGACGCGGGGCCCGCGACCCGGGACCTGCTCGGCGGCACGGGAGCCGTCGTGCTCACGACGTCCACCCCGCTGCCGCCACTCTCGAAGCGGCGGATCGTCGTGGTGGCGGCCAACGTGGTGCCCCAGTCGCGCTGGCTGCGCGCGCTGCTGGAGATGCCGATCGAGCCGGAGCGGCTCTACGTCGACGGCGCCTGCGCGATGGCCATCGAGACCGAGCGCGCCGGCGAGATCCTCCGCGCGGCGACGCGCGCGCCGAGCGCCGCCGCCCTCGTGGCCGAGCTCGCCCGCGTGTTCGCGCGCCAGGCGCTGCCGCTCACCGCGGACGGGCGGTTCCCGCTCGCGTCGGCCGGTGACGTCGCGACGGCGGAGACCTGGCTCCTCCGGAGCCTGATCAAGCGGAACGAAGGCTTCATGTCGCGTCACTTCGAGCGCCGCATCTCGCTGGCCATCACCCGGCGCCTGGTGGCGACCCCCGTGACGCCCAATATAATGACGCTCACGAGCGTGGCGCTCGGGCTGGCCGGGGCGCCGTTCTTCCTCAGCCCGGCGCCGGCCTTCCAGGTCACGGGCGCGCTGCTCTTGCTCACGCACTCGGTGCTCGACGGCTGCGACGGCGAGCTGGCCCGGCTGAAGTTCCAGCAGTCGCGCGTCGGGGCGATGCTCGACTACTGGGGCGACAACGTCGTCCACGTCGCGGTGTTCGTCTGCATCGCCATCGGCTGGGCGCTGAGCGCGGGGACGGCGTGGCCGCTCGGGCTCGGCGCGGTCGCCGCGGCGGCCACGCTCGGCTCGGCCGCCCTCATGTTCGCGCACACGGCCGAAGACCGCGCGGTGGGCGCCGAGAGCCCGGGCGCGGCCCGCCTGACCGCCGCGCTTGCCAACCGCGACTTCATTTACGTCGTGATCGTGCTGGCGGCCTTCGGGAAAGTCTCGTGGTTCCTGGCGGCGACGGCGGTGGGAGGGCCAGCATTCCTGCTCGTGGCGCTGTGGAATCGATATCATGGCCGCCTTCGCTGACGTTCTGCTCCGCGGCCTCAACCTGTCGGCCCAGGCCATCGCCATCGGCGGCGTGGCCTTCGCCCTCGTCGTCCTCGCGTCGGGATGGGCACCCGACGATGCGCCGCTGCGGCGCGTGTGGCGCCTGCTCGCGCTGGGCGCCGCCGGTGTCGCCGTCACCCAGGGTCTCTCACTCGGCGTCGTCGTCGGAGCACTCGGCACGGAGTCCGACTGGCACACGCGCGAGCTGGCGGCCACGTCCTTCGTCAGGGCCAGCGCGCTGAGAATGCTCGCGAGCGGGGGGCTCGTCCTCGGCGCGCTCGCACTGCGCCGGCCGTCGCAGGCGCGCATCCGCTGGGCGCTGCTGCTCGCGTGCGCGCTGGGTCTCGTGGTCGCCGGCGCCTGGACGAGCCACGCGGCGGCGCGCGCCGGCCATCGCGCGGCCTTGATGGCGCTCGACGCGCTCCACCAGCTCGCGGCCGCCGTCTGGCTCGGCGGCCTGTTCCATCTCCTGGTGGCGGTGTTCGGCTCCGGCGAGCGGCCGTGGCCGCCGCGGCTCCTGCAGCGGTTCTCGGCGATGGCGCTCGGCGCCGTCGGCGGGCTGGTCGCCGCGGGCGCCGGCCTCACGCTCGGCTACGTCGGCGGGCTGCACGCGCTGGTCGGCACGGCCTACGGCGTGATGGTCCTCACCAAGATGGTGATCCTCGCCGGCCTGCTCGCGCTCGGCGCTGCGAACTTCTTCGCCGTGCGCCGCCTCGCGGGCGGACACGCGGTCTCGCTGCCACGGGTCCGACGCTTCGTCGAGGTCGAGCTGGGGCTCGGCATCACGGTGCTCTTCGCCGCCGCCTCCCTGACGTCGCTGCCGCCGGCGATCGACGTCGTCGCCGACCGCGCGACGCCGGACGAGGTGGCGACGCGATTCACCCCGCGCTGGCCGAGCTTCACGTCACCGCCGATCGCCGAGCTGCCCGTCGACGACAAGAACGCGCCCCGCACCGACGCCGACCGCGCGACCCGGGGGCGTGGCCGCTCGGGCCGCAGGGATTCTGGGCGAGCATGGCCGAGCCCACCGTGCTGCAGCATCGCGTCTTCGTGCTGCTCGTCGTCGCCTTCGGCCTGTTCGAGTGGACGGTGCGCACCCGGCGGCTGCGCTCGCCGCGGTCGGCGCTCGTCTTTCCGCTGCTGTGCGCCGTCGGCGGCGGGCTCCTGCTCACGCACTCGCACGCCGGCCTGAACCTCAAGTCGGAGTTCCTTCTGGAAGTCACCCACGCGCCGCTCGGCGTCCTCGGGGTCGTGATCGGCTGGGCTCGCTGGCTCGAGCTGAGGCTGGCGGCGCCGGACGATCGCCTGCCGGGTCGGGTGTGGGCGACGGGCCTGGCGGTGTTCGGCGTCCTGCTGCTGCTCTACCGGGAAAGCTGAGCGCGGCCGGCGCGCGCATGAAGCTGCTCCGCGCGCTGCTCCTCGTGGTCGGCCTCGTGTTCCTCGGCGTCCTCGTCATGACCAACGAGCCGGCGGCGATCTTCGCCGCCGTCAGGGGCCTGTCGTGGCGGCTCGCGGTAATCGCCGTCTTTCCCTTCGTCCTCGTCACGACGTTCGACACGCTCGGCTGGAAGTACGCCTTCCTGCGCGACCGCGTGCCCTTTCGCACGCTGCTGGCGGTGCGGATCGCGGGCGAAGCCTTCAACCTGACCACGCCCACGGCGTCGCTCGGCGGCGAGGCCATCAAGACGTGGCTGCTGCGACGTCACGTGTCGCTCGACGAGGCCGTGCTGTCGGTCGTCGTCGCCAAGACCACCATCACGCTCGCCCAGGGCCTCTTCCTCCTGCTCGGCATCGTCGTGGCGTGGACGGCGGGATTGCCGAACTCCTCGCTGCTGCACGGGATGATGTGGCTCCTGGCGCTCGAGGTGCTGGCGGTCGCCGGCTTCGTGACGGCGCAGCTGCGCGGCCTCTTCGGCCCGGTCGAGCGCTGGCTCGGCCGCGTGGGCCTGCGCCTGTCCCGGCACAAGGAGACGGGCGCACGCGTCGATCGCGGCCTGGTGAAGTTTTACCGCGACAAGCCACGGCGGCTGCTCCTCTCGATCGCCTTTCACCTCGTCGCCTGGCTGCTCGGCGTGGTGGAGGTCTTCCTCGCGCTGCGCTTCCTTGGGGTGCCCGTGTCGTTGACCACGGCCACCATCATCGAGGCGTTCGGGACGGCCGTGCGCTTCGCGACGTTCCTGGTGCCCGCGAGCGTCGGCGCGCAGGAAGGCGGCTACGTCGTACGCGCAGCCGGCGTCAGCCCGCCAGTGACTCGATCGCGCGCACCTCGTCGGCGGACAGCGCCAGGTCGCGGCTCGCCAGGTCCTGCGTCATGTGCTCGGGATCGGTGGTGCCGGTCAGCGGCAGCATCCCGACCGCCTGCCCGAAGCGGAACACGATCTGGGGCCGGGTGGCGTGCAGACGCGCGGCGAGGCGGCTCACCAGCGGATGCTGCAGCACCTCGGGGTTGGCGGTGAGGAGCGAGAAGCCCTGATAGACGATGCTCCGCTGCGCGCAGAACGCGCGCACCGCGCGGTCCCAGCCCAGGCGGGCGAAGCAGCGATTCTGCACGAAGGCGGGGGCCTCGGCCCCGGTGGCCGCCATCTGCTCGAGGTGGCGCAGCGAGACGTTGCTCACGCCGAGCAGCCGCGTGCGCCCGGCGTCGCGCTCCTTGACCATCGCGTCCCAGGTCTCGGCGTCGTCCTCGCTCCAGCCGTGGCCGGAGGCGGGGCCGTGCAGCACGTAGCTGTCGACGTGATCGGTTCCGAGATGCTCGAGCGAGCTGGCCATCGACTGCGCGACCTGCGTCGAGAGATCGGCCGCGGGGTCGTACGGCAGCCGGTGGTCCTGGCCGTGCTGGTAGGTGAACTTCGTCTGCAAGAAAAGATCGTCGCGCGTCACGACGCCCGCGCGATACGCGGCGGCCAGCCCCTGGCCGACGCCGGCTTCGAAGTAGTGGCGCCGCTGGTTGGCGGTGTCGATCCCCCGAAACCCGGCCCGCAGAGCGAGCTCGGTCAGGGCCGGCGTCCGGTCTTCCTTCCAGGCCGTGCCGTAGAGGAAATCGGGAATGCGCGCGGACGCCACTATCGAGTGGGCGCTTTCGGCGCCACCGAGACGCCGCGCGCGCCCGTCTTCTCGATCGCCCGCGCCACCAGGCCGGAGGCCTTGGCGTCCTCGACGAAGCCGCGCAGGTAGGCGAGCCCGGCGTCGCGGCCCCGGGGAACGCCCACGGCCTGCGGCACTTTCATGAACTGGCCGTCGAGCATGCGCGAGCCGGGCAGCTTGTCGACGAGCCCGATCAGCGCCTGTCGTAGTCCCGCCAGCGCGTCGGCCTTGCCCGTCACGAGCAGATCGAAGGCCGCGTCGGCGTTCGGCGCGCGCACCAGCTGCGCGCGCGTCAGGCTACGGCTCAGGAACAGCTCGTAGTTGGCGCGCGCGGGCGCCGCGACGCGCACGCCCTCGCGGTCGACGTCCGCCACCGCGGAGAGCGGCGAGCCCGCCGGCACCAGATACGTCGCCTCGATCTCGAGGTAGGCGGCGGTGAAGCCGATCTCGCCCTCGCGGGCGGGATCGATCCCGAGGAACGCGATGTCCCAGGCGCCGGTCTTCGCGGCGTCCACCATCGCCGCGACGCTCGTGTAGGCGATGACCTCGACGGGCACGCCGAGCCGCTGCGCGAGCTCCCGGGTCAGATCGATCGCCACGCCGCGGGACTCGCCGCTCGCCTCATCCTTCTGGGCGAGGATGAAGTTGCCGTAGTTGATCCCGGCGCGAAGCGTGCCGGTGGGCGCGAGATCGGTTCGGACGGCCGGCGGCAGCTGAGTCATGGCGCAGGATGCTAGCAGAATCACGGCGACAAGTCCCGGCGCGCGGCTCATGGCGGCGTCGGCGTCACCGCGCCGCCGGCGAGCAGGCGCTCGACGTCGCCCTCCGCGAAGCCCGCCCACGCGAGGATCGCGCGGACCTCGCTGCCGAACGGCGGTGTCGGCGGCCCCGGCACGAAGCCGCCGGCGTCGACCTGCACGGGCGGCCCGAGCACGGTGACGGGCCCGAGGGTGCCGTGCTCGAAGCGCTGGAACATCGCGTTCGCCGCCGGCTGCGGATCGTCGAGGATCTCGATGGGCAGCGCGACACCGCTGACGGGCACGCCGGCGGCGTCGAGGACCGCCTTCCACTCCTGGGTCGTGCGCGAGGCGAGCGTCGCCTCCACCGCCGCCCGGAGCGCCGCGTAATGGCCGTCGACGTCGCTCACCGCCGCCTTGAGCGCCGGATCCTCGTGACCGATGGCGGCGATGAACTTGCGGCGCAGCGACGGGCTGCCGCAGGCGACGGCGAGTGCTCCGTCCTTCGTCGCGTAGGTCCGGATGTAGACCGCCTGGGAGGCCACCACCCGGTTGCGGGGCATCCGCTCGACCTGCTCGGCGAAGGGCACGCCGCCCGTCCGGGCCTTGGCGAGCCACTCGCCGAAGGCGGCGTGGCGCGGGCCGTCGAGCGTCTCCACGCGAACCATGAGGTTGTTCTGCAACGCGAGCGCGGCGAGCAGCAGCGAGGTGTCGACACGGCCGCCGCGCCCGGTGCGCTCGAGGCCGCTGCGGGCCTGGACGACGAGGTCCATCCCGGCCAGCGCGGCGTCGGGGCCGCGCGCCCCGAACGCGGTCACGTTGCCGACGACGAGCCGCGGATGGCGCGGCCGCAGCTGCGCGTACTCGAGACCGAGCTCGGCCGCGAGGCCGGGGCGCATGTTGGTCAGGACGACGTCGGCGCGGGCGAGGAGAGCCGCGAGGATCTCGCGCGCGTCCGGATGCTTGAGATGAAGCGGCAGCGCGTGCTTGCCGCGGTTGCGGATGAGGAAGTGCCGGCTCTCACCGCCGCCCAGCGGCGCGATGTGACGGCTCGGCTCGCCCTCGAGCGGCTCGATCTTGATCACGTGGGCGCCGCCGTCGGCGAGGACCTGCCCGGCCCACGGCACCGCGATGAAGTGGCCAAACTCGACGACGGTGACGCCGGCGAACGGTCGCTCGGTGCTCATCGGCTCACGCTTGCATGAAGGCGTTCCAGTCCGGCGTGGCGATCGCGCGGTCGAGGTAGCCGAAGCTGCCCTTGTCTCGCACCTCGCGCGCGGCGTCGAGCAGCCCGGTCATCGCGGCGCGATAGAGCGAGGTGGCGAGGCTGATCCGGCGCACGCCGGCCGCCTCGAGCTCGACCACCGTGAACGACTTGCCCTTGATGCCGGCCATGAAGTTGAAGGGCTTGCCGAGCGCGCCGCAGACGGCGCGCACGGAGGCAAGGTCGGGCAGCCCCGGCGCCATGAGCACGTCCGCGCCCGCCTGCTCGAAGGCCTGCAGCCGCTTGATCGCGTCGTCGAGGCTCGTGTTGCCGCGCAGAAAGCCCTCCGCGCGCGCCGTCAGCGTGAACGGAAACGGCAGCGCCCGCGCCGCCTGCACCGCCGCCGCCACGCGCTCGGTGGCGTGGCCGATGTCGTAGAGGGGCTTGGCCTTGTCGCCGGTCGCATCCTCGATCGAGCCGCCGACGAGCCCGACGCCGGCGGCGAGACGGATCGTCTCCGCGGCGGCCGCCGGCGTGTCACCGAAGCCCTTCTCGAGATCGGCGGAGACGGGCAGCTCGGTTGCCGCCGCGATGGCCCGGCAGTGGGCCAGCGCCTCGTCGCGCGTCACGGTACCGTCGCGCTTGCCGAGCACCCCGGCCTGCGCGCCGCTGGAGGTCGCGAGCGCCGGAAATCCCAGCGCGGCCAGCACGCGCGCCGAGCCGGCGTCCCAGGCATTGGCGATGACGAACGCGCGCGGGCCCTGATGGAGGGCGCGGAAGCTCGTGGCCTTGTCGCTCTGACTGATGGGCATGGTCTGTCTCCTAGAACGCGAGGGCGTAGGTCGGACGGCGCGGATCGGCGCCCGCCGACAGCACCCCGCTGTCGGGGTCGCGGCGCGTGACGACGGCCCCGATGCCGCAGGCGCCGATCTCGGTCACGGTGTGCCCGAGGGCGCGCAGCTCGGCGCGCGTGGTCTCGGGAATGCCCGACTCGACGTTGAGCTGGCCGGGCTTTTCGACGCGCGGATAGAAGGAGTTCACCAGGGTCTGGGTGGCGAAGCGCGGCGCCTCGACGGCCTGCTGCGGGTTCATGCCGAAGGCCACCAGATTCAGGACGATCTGCAGATTGGCCTGCGCCTGGTCGTCGCCGCCCGGACAGCCCACCGTCATCACCGGCGCGCCGTTCTCGCGGATCAGATAGCTGACCAGCGTCGTGCGTGGCCGCTTGCCCGGAGCCAGCGCGTTCGGGTGTCCGTCCTCGAGCACGAACATCTCGCTCCGTGTGCTGAGCGTGCAGCCCAGCTCGGGCGCGAACGCCGACTTGCGGAAGACGCCGCCGCTCGGCGTCAGAGCGATCATGTTGCCCTGCGCGTCGATGACTGCGATGTGCGTGGTGCCGTCGGCGGCCTCCGGGACGCTCGTCGCCGCGCCGACGAGCCGGCCGGCGGGCGGCGCCGCGGCCAGCGCGCGATCGGGGGCGATCAGCTTCGCGCGGCCGGCGAGGTAGGCCGGGCTCAGCAGCTCCTCGAGGGGCACCGTCGGCACGTCGCCGTAATACCGCTCGCGATCGGCGAAGGCGAGCTTCAGGCTCTCGGCCACCGTGTGGATGTAGCGCGCGGAGTTGTGGCCCATGGCACGCACGTCGAGCGTGGCCAGCATGCCGAGCGCCTGCATCAGCACGGGCCCCTGCGTCCACGCCGCCTGGCCGAGGATCTCGCGCCCCGCGAACGTCGTGGAGAGCGGCGGCTCGAGG
>QHSB01000526.1 GCA_003220335.1 Candidatus Rokuibacteriota bacterium | reverse complement strand
CAATAAACATGGAATATCTGCCAATCTTTCTCACTTTTCTCTTCGCGGCGGGCGTGGCCGGCGCGCTGCTCGGCATCCCCGCCCTCATCGCGCCGAGGCGGCTGACGCCGGTGAAGCTGGAGCCGTTCGAGTGCGGCAAGGATCCCATCGCGGTCAGCGAGGGACGCTTTCCGATCAAGTTCTCGACCGTCGCGATCCTGTTCATCCTGTTCGACATCGAATTGTTTTTCCTCTGGCTGTGGGCGATGCTGTTCCGCCGCCTCGGCTGGTTCGGCTTCGTCGAGATGCTCGTGTTCCTCGGCATCCTGATGCTCGGTTACCTCTATATCTGGCGTAAGGGAGGGCTCGAGTGGGAGTAGGCAGCTTCTTCACCTCGCGGCTGGACGAGGCCATCGGCTGGGCGCGCAAGTATTCCATCTTCCAGTACCCGTTCGTCACCGCGTGCTGCGGCATGGAATACATGGCCACGGCCTGCTCGCATTACGACGTCGATCGCTTCGGCGCCGGGCTTCCGCGCTTCTCGCCGCGGCAGGCCGACGTGCTGTTCGTGGTCGGCACCATCTCGCACAAGATGGCGCCGGTCCTCAAGCGCATCTACGAGCAGATGACCGAGCCCAAGTGGGTGGTGGCCTTCGGCGTCTGCACGTGCACCGGCGGCTTCTACGACAACTACGCCACCGTGCAGGGTATCGACACGATCATTCCCGTCGACGTCTACATCCCGGGTTGCCCGCCGCGCCCGGAGTCGGTGATCGACGGGCTGATGAAGCTCCAGGACAAGATCGCGGTCGGGGCCCAGAGGTACTGAGCCGTGCACGGCGCCGCGATCCTCGAGCGCCTGCGCGCGCGCCTCGGCACGGGCGTCGTCGAGACGCACGCGCAGTGCGGTGACCACACCGCGATCGTGGAGCGGACGGCGCTGCCGGGCGCCCTGAGTCTTTGCCGCGACGACCCCGACCTGGGCTTCGACGTGTTGATGGACCTCACGGCCGTCGACTACCAGAAGTACCCGGGCCGCGAGGACGGCCCGCGCTTCGAGGTCGTGTACCACCTCTATTCGCTCGCCCACAACCATCGCGTCCGAATCAAGGTGCGCGTGGACGAGGACGACGCGGTGGTGCCGACGGCGGTGCCGCTGTGGCCGATCGCCAACTGGCTCGAGCGTGAGGTGTGGGACATGTTCGGCGTGCGGTTCGACGGCCATCCGGACCCGCGCCGCCTGCTCATGTACGAGGAGTTCGTCGGTCACCCGCTGCGCAAGGACTACCCGATCAACCGGCGCCAGCCGCTGATCGGGCCCCGGATCTGATGGCCGAGCCCACGCGCCGCGAGATCATGCTGGGCGAGGGGAGCGGCACGGGCTCGGGCCAGAACCTCACCGTCGGCATGGGCCCCGCGCATCCGGCCATGCACGGGATCATCCGCATCCTCGCGGAGCTGGACGGCGAGATCATCCGGAAGGCCGACGTCGAGATCGGCTACCTCCACCGCGCCTTCGAGAAGGACTGTGAAGTCGGGGGCTGGAACAACGCCATCCCCTACACGGACCGCCTGAACTACGTCTCGCCGCTCATCAACAACTTCGCCTACGCCAACGCCGTCGAGAAGCTCCTCGGCATCGACGTCACCGAGCGGTGCAAGTACATCCGCACGATCATGTCGGAGATCTCGCGCGTGTGCGACCACCTGACGTGCATCGGCG
This sequence comes from Candidatus Rokuibacteriota bacterium, assembly GCA_003220335.1. Classification (GTDB taxonomy): domain Bacteria; phylum Methylomirabilota; class Methylomirabilia; order Rokubacteriales; family CSP1-6; genus AR12. The sequence goes on along the minus strand of QHSB01000526.1, from coordinate 3,136 downwards.
CCTCCGCCATGGAGCTCGGCGCCTTCACCGTCTTCCTCTACATGATCAAGGCGCGCGAGTTCCTGTGGGAGCTGGTCGAGGACGTCACGGGCGCGCGGCTCACCATCTCCTACGGCCGCGTGGGCGGGGTGAAGGCCGACCTGCCCGAGGGCTTCGAGGCCAAGCTGCGCGCCGCGTTCAAGCAGACGCGCGAGGTGCTCGACGAGGTGCACCGGCTGCTGACGGGCAACCGCATCTTCATGGACCGCATGGTCGGCGTCGGCGTGCTGTCGCGCGAGGAGACCATCGCCTACGCGATCACCGGTCCGCTCCTGCGCGCGGTGGGCGTGGGCTTCGACGTGCGCCGGGCCTCGCCGCACTGGGCCTACGACCGCGTGGAGTTCGAGGTGCCCACGCAGAAGGACGGCGACAACTACTCGCGGTATCTCGTGCGCATGGCCGAGATGGAGCAGGCGATGCGGATCGCCGAGCAGGCGCTGGCCGCCATCCCCGGCGGCCCGATCAACGTGGACTTCGGGGGGCGGCCGATCGATCCCGCCGCCTACGTGGACCAGGGCAAGCAGGGCAAGACCGAGGGCCTGCTGCTGGTGCCGATCACGCTGTCGCCGAATCTCGCGGGTCAGGACCGCAAGGCGCAGGAGCGCGTCAACGCCCACGACAAGCGCGTCGTGCTGCCGCCGAAGGAAACGGCCTACGGCTCCATCGAGGGCCTGATGAACCACTTCATGCTGATCATGGAGGGCTACGGGATCCGTCCGCCGCAGGGCGAGGCCTACTTCGCCTCGGAGGGCGCCAACGGCGAGCTCGGCTTCTACGTCGTCTCCGACGGCGGCGACCGGCCGTACCGCGTCCGCTGCCGGCCGCCGTGCCTGCCGCCGATGGCCGCGCTGCATCGGATGATCGAGGGCGGGATGATCGCCGACCTCATCCCGAGCTTCGGCTCCGTCAACATGATCGGCGGCGAGCTCGACCGATGACGATTGCCCGCGTCGAGTTCTCCGCCGACCAGCTCGCGGAAGTCCGCCGGCTGCAGGGGCTCTACCCGGACAAGCGCGGCGCGCTCCTGCCCGTGCTGCACCTGGCGCAGGAGACCTTCGGCTACATCTCGCTCGAGGTGGAGGCGTACGTGGCCGGACTCTTCGGGCTCTCGCCCGCTCACGTGCACGAGGTCGTCACGTTCTACACGCTCTACTTCCGCGAGCGGCCGGGCCGCCACGTCGTGTCGGTCTGCCACAACCTCTCCTGCCACCTCGCGGGCGCCCAGGACATCCTGCGTCACCTCGAGGCCCGGTTGGGCGTGCAGCGCGGCGAGACCACCGACGACGGCCGCGTGACGCTGCAGGCCGTCGAGTGCCTGTGCGCGTGCGAGGCGGCTCCGATGATGCAGGTCGACGACCGCTACGAGATGAACCTGACACCCGACAAGGTGGACCGCATTCTCGAGGGCCTGCGCTGATGGCCGAGACCGTCCTCATGCGGAACTTCGAGCGCCCCGACTCCCACACCCTCGCGGCGTATCGCGCGGCCGGGGGGTACGCGGCGTGGGAGAAGGCGAAGACGATGGAGCCCACGGCCATCGTCGACGAGGTCAAGAAGTCGAACCTCCGCGGCCTCGGCGGCGCCGGCTTTCCGACCGGGATGAAATGGTCGTTCATCCCCAAGACCCACACCGGGCCCGTCTATCTCGTCGTCAACGCCGACGAGGGCGAGCCGGGGACGTTCAAGGACCGCTACCTGCTCGAGCGCGATCCGCACGCGCTGATCGAGGGCATGCTGATCACCGCCCGCGCGATCCGCTCGGTCCTCGGCTTCGTCTACATCCGCGGCGAATACGTCCAGCCCTGGCGCCGCTTCAGCGCCGCCGTCAAGGAGGCGTACGACGCCGGGCTGCTCGGCAATGGATTCGACGCTGTGGTTCATCGTGGCGCGGGTGCGTATATCTGTGGGGAAGAAACAGGACTGCTGTCCTCGCTGGAAGGTAAGAAGGGTTGGCCCAAGATCAAGCCGCCGTTCCCGGCCATCAAGGGCGCCTTCGGCCAGCCGACGATCGTCAACAACGTCGAGACGCTCTGCTGCGTGCCGCCCATCATCGAGCGCGGCGCCGCGTGGTTCGCCGGGCTCGGCACCAAGACCCAGGGCGGCACGCGCATGTACTCGGTGTCCGGCCGCGTGAAGAAGCCGGCCGTGTACGAGACCTCCGTGTCGATCACGCTGCGTCAGCTGATCGAGCTGGCCGGCGGCGTGAGCGGGACGGGGCGGCTCAAGGCGGTCGTGCCGGGTGGCGGCTCGGCGGCCATCCTGACCGCCGACGAGATCGACGTGACGATGGACGTGGACGGTCTCAAGAACGCCGGCACGATGATCGGCTCCGCCGGTGTCATCGTGATGGACGAGAGCGTGTCGATCCCCGAGGCGCTGCTGGTGCTCGCGCGCTTCTATGCCCACGAGTCGTGCGGGCAGTGCACCCCGTGCCGCGAGTCCACGGGCTGGATCGAAAAGATCGTCCACCGCATCGTCGAGGGCCAGGGCCACAAGGACGACCTCGACACCGTTCTCGACGTGGCCAAGCGCGGTGGCGGCACCACGATCTGCGCGTTCTACGACGGCGCCATCGGCCCCTACATCTCCTACATCGAAAAATTCCGCCCCGAGTTCGAAGCCCTATGCCGGTCATGAAGCTCGCCCGTGAAGAATCGCGCTTCGAGCGCCGGCTTTGCCGGCGCAGTCGATGTTCTGGGGGGAGGCATCGGAGGGGGCCGTCGAGGCCCCCTCCGAACGAAGTTCGAGGCCCTATGCCGGCCATGAAGCTCGCCCGTAAAGAATCGCGCTCCGAGCGCCGGCTTTGCCGGCGCAATCCTGTTCTGGGGGAGGCTCGGAGGGGGCCGTCGAGGCCCCCTTCGATGCTGTTCTGGGGGAAGGCAGCCCCGAGCGCTGTGCGCGAGGGGCGTCGGAAGGGGGGCGAAGCCCCCCTCCGAGGATTGATATGCCGAAGCTGACCATCGACGGCAAGGAGATCGAGGTCGAGGCCGGCACCAATCTCATCGAGGTGGCGCGCCGTCTCGGCATCGACGTGCCGCACTACTGCTATCACCCGAGCCTGTCGATCGCCGGGCAGTGCCGGCTATGCATGGTGGAT
>QHSB01000254.1 GCA_003220335.1 Candidatus Rokuibacteriota bacterium | reverse complement strand
GAGGACGTGGACCTCTTCGCGCAGGATCCGCACGACGTCCCCGGCCAGGTCCTCGCGCGAGCGATACGCGCGGTCGGAGATGCACTCCATCCACATGATGCGGGTGAGCAGATAGGGTCCCGGCAGCGCGATCTTGACCGGCGTGTCGGTGAGCGCGCGGACGGCGTCGAGCTCGTGCACGGCCAGGGGACGGCTGCGGCCGAGCCTGCCGAAGAGCGCGGGGTGGCGCACCTGGCTGGCCGGCACGTCGAGCGATCGCATCTCGGCCTCGAAGGTGGCGGGATCGTCGACGAGCGGCAGCAGGTCGGTCAGCGGGATCAGCTGGCAGTTGTCGAGGCGACTGCCGACGAAGCTCGCGTAGTTGTCGCGGCGCTGCTCGCCGTCCGTGACCACGTCCACGCCGGCGCGGAGCTGCGCCTGCACCGCGAGCCGCGTCGCATCCTCGGCGGTGGCCTCGAAGTCCGCCTCCGACAGCCGCCCTTCCAGGTGCTCGTGGATCGCGGCCAGCATCCAGCGCGGGCGCGGCCAGCTGCCGATGCCCATGACGGCCAGCGGTGGAATCGGGGCGACACGCGCGGGCGGCGGCAGCGTCGTTGGCACGTGCACGGGCGTGACGGCGCGCGGCGCCACCGCGGCCGGGCGTGCGGCGGCCCGCTCGCCGCGCGCGGCGAGCGGCCCCTTGCAGACGAGGAAGCTGCGCTGCCGGTCCCGGCGCGTGACGGAGACCAGCTCGTTGCCGGTCATGCGGCACCACGCCGGGAAATCCGCCTCGACCGAGATCTCGGTCGAGGTGAACTCGAGCAGCTGGCCCGGCGCCAGCGGGTCGATGTGCTGCCGGATCAACAGGAGCAGGCCGTTGCCGCAGTCGAGGTCGCCGCCGTCGAAGCGGGCGTCGGGCGGCAAGCGATGGCGCTCGGCGTGCGGCACGGCCTCCTCCACCGCTCAGTAGCTCACGCAGGGGCTGCCGTCGGAAAGGAACTCGACCAGCTTCGCGCCGCCGACGATGCTCGCACCGGCCACCATGTTGTTCTCGTCGAGCTTGCGCTTCTTGAAGCACGGCGAGCAGACGTAGATCGTGCCGCCGGCCTTTCCGAAGTTGTCCATCAGCTCTCGCAGGGGGGCGAACCCCTCCTCGTGGATCCCGTCGGCGAATCCCCGCTGAGCGAGGCGGACGCCCTCGACGCTCAGAAACACCATCGTCTCCTTGCCGGAGCCGACGGCGGCGTTGGCGACCACGAAGCCCACGGTGGCCTTGTCGGTGTTGTCCTTCGAGTGGGTGAGACTGACACAGAACTTGCTGGCCATGGCTCAGTGCTCCTTTCGGCGGATGAGGTAGACAGGGTGATCGGCGGCGAGCAGCGTGTGGCCCGTGAGCCGGCACCACGCGGGAAGATCGGCCGGCGCGCCGGAGTCCAGCGCGACCAGACGCAGGACCTCGCCGGGGCGCATCGCATGCATGCGCCCGTACAGCGTCAAGATCAGCTCGCCGCACGCAAGGTCGCCGGCGTCCCACACGGCGTCGGCGCGCGGGGCCTCCGCGCGCGACTCGCTCACGGCGTGCTCCCGGCTCGCGCGTAGATCTGCTCGAAGGCACGGGCGTCGAGCCGGCCCACGGGCGCATTTTCGACCACGCGGCCGGCGCGCAGCGCGATGATCCGGTCGGCGTAGGTCGCGGCGAGGTGCACCTGGTGCAGGCTGGCCACCACGGCCACGCCGGTGCGTGCCACGACGCGCAGCGTGTCGAGCACGACGGCCGCCGACTCGGGATCGAGGCTCGCCACGGGCTCGTCGGCGAGAACGACCGTCGCCTCCTGCGCCAGCGCGCGGGCGATGGCCACGCGCTGCTGCTGGCCTCCGGAGAGCTCGTCGGCGCGCGCGTACGCGCGGTCCAGCAGGCCCACGGCGTCGAGGCACGCGAGCGCCCGCTGGCGATCGGGCCGCGCGAAGCGGCGCAGCACCACGCGCCACGTCGGTAGCCGCGCGAGCCGGCCCGCCAGCACGTTGTGCAGCGCGGTCAGGCGACGGACCAGGTTGAACTGCTGGAAGATCAGCGCCACGTCCTGCCGCGCGGCGCGCAGCTGCTGCCCCCGGATCGCGCAGATGTCACGCCCGCGCACGATCACCGAGCCGCCGTCGGGCCGGGTGAGTCCGGTCAGACAGCGGAACAGCGTCGTCTTGCCCGCGCCGCTCGGCCCCAGCACCGCCACGAACTCGCCGGGCTCGATCGAGAACGACACGTCGGCGAGGGCCGTCACCGTGTCGCCATAGCGCTTCGTGAGGCGTTCGACCCGAACGCTCATTCGAGTCGCCGCCGGACCCACTGGCTGGCGTGGTCGATCACGGTGACCATGACCAGGATGATGACGAGAATGGTCAGCAGCCTCGGGAAGTCGAGCAGGTCCATCGAGTTCTTCAGCTCCTGGCCGATGCCGCCGGCACCCACGACGCCCAGCACCGTCGAAGCGCGCACGTTGAACTCCCACCAGAACAGCCCGATCGACAGCATGACCGGCGCCACGTCGGGCACCAGCGCGAAGGCGAGCACCTTCACGCGTGAGGCGCCGGTGACGGCCGCCGCCTCCAGCGGTCCCGCCGGGATGTTCTCGATGGCCTCGGCCCAGAGCTTCGCGGTGCTGCCCCATGTGTGCAGCGCCACGCCGAGAACGCCCGCGAACGGGCCGAGGCCGACGGCCGCCACGAAGAGCAGCGCGAACACGAACGAGTCGATCCCGCGCAGCGCGTTGAGGAACCAGCGCGTCGGGTAGTAGAGCGCCATCGAGGGCGTCACGTTGCGCGCGGCCAGCACCGCGAGCGGCAGCGCCAGCAGCGCTGCGCCCGTGGTCCCGAGCGCGGCCATGGCCACCGTCTCGGCGGCGCGCCAGAGCAGCACCGGCAGCTCGTCGGTGGCCGGCGGCCACGCCTTGCCGACCCACGACGCCATCCGCGGCAGCCCCGTCAGGAGCTTGCCGGGATCGACGCGCGCGAGGTGCCAGCACACCGAGTAGAAGGTGGCCAGCGCGAGCATCGCCACGATGAATCGCGCCCGGCCGCCCGCGAGCCACGAGACGACCGGCTCCGGATAGTCGCGCGCGCCCGCCGAGACCTCGGCCATTACTTCTTCTTGATCCGGCCGACGAGCGTGCCGGCGTCCTCGATCATCTTGTAGCTCGCGTGCGTGGCGACGACGAAGCCGGTGTAATGGTTCGGCAGCAGCGACTTCGCCTCGCCCTCCGAGATCCCGACCACCATGTGCTGGATGCGCTGCGCCAGCGCCGGATCGAAGCCGCGCCGAACGGCGATCGCGTCGTTCGGGAGCGGGTCCGACTGCCAGACGATCTCGGTCGCCGTCTTGTCGAGCCGGCCCGACTCGATCATCGCGTTGCGATTGCGGTCGAAGTCGGTCGCGCAGTCGACCTGTCCGCTGGCGACGGCGATCTCGTTGGCGGCGTGCGTCGCGCCGTCCGAGTACTGGAAGTATTCCTTCGGGTCGATGCCCTTCGTTCGGAACCACGCGGTCGGGATGAGCCAGCCCGAGGTGGAGCCGACGTCGGCGAACGAGACGCGGCGGCCCTTGCCATCCTGCGGCCACGCCTTGATGCCGCTGCCGGGCTTGCACACGACGATGGCGTGGTAGATGGGCTTGCCGTCGTACTTCGCCGTCGCGATGGCGGTAACGCCAGAGTCGTTGTTGGCGAGCACGTAGCCCCACGGCCCCATCCACGCCAGGTCGACCTGCTCGTTGGCGAGCGCGACGGAAATCCCCGCCCAGTCGGTCGTGGCGACGAGGTCGTACTCGCGATTGAGCTTCTTCGCGAGATCGGCGAAGAACGGCTCGAACGCCTTCTTCGTCTCGGCGGGGGTGGCCTGCAACGGTCCCACGCCGAAGCGCAGCGTCTGGGTCTGCGCGACCAGGGGCGGCGCGGCGCTCAGCACGAGGACGGCGATGACGACGCAGACGAGACGTGAACCGAACGCGCGCATCATCGTGAGAGGCCTCCTGGCATGGGCGGGTGCATGGCGGGCAGGAGGGTACCCAAGCGCGCGTCAGGCCGCAAGCCGATGGAGGCTATCGGCGAAAGCGATCGGCGATCCGCCGTCCTATGTCTGCGCGCGCGGGCTCAGGGGGTGCGCGCGCGGCCTCACGCGATCAGCTTCGCCAGGGCATCCAGCCGCGGCAGGACGGCCTCGCGTCCCTCGGACGGCAGGCCGAAGATCGCGCGCTCCACGCCGCCCGCGGCGAGCGCGTCCAGCCCGGGCTTCTTGGGCGGCGCGAAGAAGATCGACACGGGCGCCGTTCTGGGATCGCGCCCCGCCTTCTTCAGGCGCTCGCGCAGCTCGGGAATACGCTCGATGGGATTCTTGTTGGGGCGCATGATCGGCATCCAGCCGTCGCCAAACTCGACGACGCGGTCGAACGTCGTCTCGCCGTCGCCGCCGATGAGGATCGGTGGGTGCGGCCTCTGCATCGGCTTGGGATCGGCCCAGATCTTGTCGAAATTGACGAAGTCGCCGTGGAACTCCGGCTCCTTCTTGGTCCAGATCTCCTTCATGGCCAGCACGCGCTCGCGCAGCAGGCGCCAGCGCGACTTCCACGCCGTGCCGTGGTGCTCCATCTCCTCGGCGTTCCAGCCGCCGCCGATGCCGAACAGCACGCGGCCGCCGGACAGGCGGTCGAGGGTGGCCACCTCCTTGGCGGTGGTGATCGGATCGCGCTCGATGACGAGGCAGATGCCGGTGCCGAGCTTCAGCCGCTTCGTCGCCGCGCCCGCCGCCATCAGGGCGACGAACGGGTCGTAGGACGACCAGTACTCGCGCGGCAGGTCGCCGCCGCCCGGCCACGGGCTGCGCCGGCTGGCCGGGATGTGCGTGTGCTCGGGAAACCAGACGGACTCGAAGCCGCGCTCCTCGAGCGCGCGGGCGAGCTCGTCCGGGGCCATGGCGTACTCGGTGGCGAACATCACGACGCCGTAGTGCATGACAGCCTCCTCAGGCTAGGGCAGCAGGATTTTCCCGTCGGCGGTGGACAGCGACAGGCCGACGCGGCGCGCGAGCGTCGGGGCGACGTCACGCATGTCGATGAGACCGAGCGCCCGGCCCGCGGGCACGCCGGGGCCGATCAGGAAGAACGACGCGCGCAGCTCGGCGACTTCCGGCAGGTGGCCGTGCGTGCCGCCCTTTCCGGCGGCGAGCATCGAGCCCGCCAGCGTCGAGACCATCTGCCAGCCGGGTTTGAGCCCGACCAGGAACGACGCCGGCGGAAAGCCGCCGCGCGCGTGCAGCGTGGCGGCGTCGAGCACGCGGTCGATGCCGCTGGCCGGCTCGGCGGCGAGCTTGTCGAGCAGCGCGCGCGTCTGCTCGCGCGTGACGCCGTCGGCGGGATCTTTCAGCACGATGGCCGCCGAGCCGCCGGCGCTCCACGGGATCGCCTTCCAGTCGGTGATCCGGCCCCGCTCGATCGTCAGCAACCCGGCGTCGCGGAAGGCGACGAAGAGGTTCAGGGTGGCGTCGGTGCGCGCGAAGCCGTGATCCGAGACGATGGCGACGAAGGCGCGGCCGGGCGCCAGTCGCTCGGCGGTCTCGCGCAGCCTGCCGACGACCGCGTCCAGCCGCTCGAGGACGGCGAAGGTCTCCGCGCTGAAGGGCCGGGTGTCGTGCTGGACGTGATCGAGCGCGAGCAGGTGCAGCGTGAGCAGCGCCGGGCGTTTCTTCTCGAGCAGACGCGCGCTGAAGCGGCCGCGCGCCTCGTCGTCCTCGGCCTCCAGCGCGCGCGGGTACGGGCCCAGCTCGGCCTCCAGCTCCGCGAGCAGCCCCGGCGTGGACAGCGCGCGCAGGAGCTTGGCGTCCTCCGGCGTGTTGGCGCGCCAGTACTCGGGGATATTCCACGTCACGCGCGCGCCGACGCTGACCGGCCAGTGCACGCTGGCCGTCGTCCACCCGGCGCGCGCGGCGGCATCCCACAGGGTCGGCACGCGGATGTCCTCCGCGTACCAGTACCAGGCGCTCTGACCCGTGCGCAGCGGATCGAAGATCGTGTTGGACAGGATGCCGTGCTTCGCCGGCCACACGCCCGTGATCAGCGTCGTGTGGCTCGGGTAGGTCACCGTCGGGATCACGCCCTCGACGCCCTCGGCGAATGCGCCCTCGGTGACGAAGCGCCGCAGCGCGGGGATCTTGAGCCCGTGCGTGTCGGCCGCGGTCACGTAGTCCGGACGGAGGCCGTCGACCGAAATCATGAGGACGATCGGCGCCGGCGCCTGCGCCGCGGCGGCCGCGACGAGGACGCCGAGGACGACGAGCAGCGCGGCGGCGAGCTTCATTTCTGGAAGATGGGCTGGAGGTCCCGGCTCGGCACGGTGTCGCGTACCCAGGTGAAGCCGCCCTTGTCGCGCATCTCGCGCGCGCCGCGCAGGAAGGCCGCCAGCGCCAGCCGCGAGAGCGCGCCGCCGACGCTCACCCGCTTGACGCCCGCCTCGGCCAGCTGCGCCAGCGTGAGGGACGGATCGGCGGCGCTCATGACCACGTTGACGGGCCGGCTCACGGCGGATGTGACGGCGCGGATCGCCGCGAGGTCCCGCACACCGGGCGCGTAGAGCACGTCGGCGCCGGCCTTCTCGAAGGCCTGCAGCCGCTTGATCGTGTCGTCGAGGTCGAGGCGGCCGTGGAGCAGGTTCTCCGCCCGCGCGGTGAGCGTGAAGCGGAAGGGCAGCGAGCGGGCGACCTCGACGGCGGCCTGCACGCGCTCGACGGCCAGCGCGAAGTCGTAGATCGGCTTGCTCGCGTCGCCGGTGGCGTCCTCGATCGAGCCGCCCACCACCCCCGCCTCCGCGGCGAGGCGGATCATCTCGGCGGCGGCGCGCGGCTCGTCGGCATAGAGGTTCTCGAGGTCGGCGCTGACGGGCAGATCCGTCGCCTCGGCGATGGCACGGCAGTTCGCCAGGACCTCGGCGCGGCTCACCGTGTTGGTGCCGTCGACGCGGCCGAGCATGTTCGACAGGCCCAGGCTGGTCGTCGCGAGGGCCTCGAAGCCGAGCGAGGCGAGCAGCTTCGCCGTGCCCGCGTCCCACGGGTTGGGAATGATGAACGCGCCCGGCCGCTCGTGCAGCGCGCGGAACGCGTCGGCCTTCTGCGCTTGCGTCGTCATGCGGAGCCTCCCGCGAGCGCCTGCTTCACCCGCTCGGGCGTGAACGGTAGCGCCCGCAGGCGCCGTCCGGTGGCGTGAGCGATCGCGTTGGCGATCGCCGCCGCCGCCGGCCCCTGCGCCCCCTCGCCCACGCCCAGAAAGCGCTCGCTCGGCCGGTCGAGCAGCACGACGTCGACCTCCGGCACCTCGTCGAAGCGCACGATCGGATAGTCGGCCCACGAGCGCGTCGTCACGCGCGTGCGATCGAAGCGCACCGACTCCTTGAGCGTCCAGCTCGTGGACTGGATGATGCCGCCCTCGATCTGGTTGACGACGCCGTCGGGATTCACGATCTGGCCGGCGTCCACCGCGGCCACGACCCGCGCGACCCGCACGCGGCCACTGCCGCGATCGACGGCGACGTCGGCGACGAGCGCGCAGTAGCAGGCGAGATTCTTGTACCTGGCGAACGCGACGCCGCGGCCGCGCGCGCCGTCGCCCTTCGCACCTGATTGCCAGCCGGCTCGCTGCGCCGCCGCCTCGAGCACGGCGCGGGCGCGCGGATCGCTCAGGTGGCGCAGCCGGAATTCGACGGGGTCGGCGCCGGCGGCGGCCGCCAGCTCATCGAGGAACGACTCGAGCGCGAACACGTTGGCGTAGCCCCCGAGCGTGCGCAGGGCGGAGGTGCGCAGCGGCGCCTGGGCGACGTAATGCTTGACGACCTTCACGCGGCCGAAGTCGTAGAGCGGGATCGCGTTGCGATCCGAGCCGCCGGCCGGCTGCGGCACGTCGGCCGGGAGCACCGGCGCCAGCGGCGTCGCGAGGTGCCGCGCGGCGAGGAGGTTGACGCCCGCCGAGGATCCGGGCCGCGTGCTGTGCGGATAGCTCCACACCTCGTGCGACCACGCGACGACATTGCCCTGGGCGTCGAGGCCGCCCGCGAGCTTCATCACCATGGCCGAGCCGTAGGGCTCCCACATGAACTCGTCGTCGCGCATCCACTGCAGCTTCACGGGCCGGCCGCCGGTGGCGCGCGCCAGCAGCGCGGCGTCGAGCGCCACGTCGTCGGCGCCGTTGTGGCCGTAGCAGCCCGCGCCCTCCGCGTGAATACAGCGGATGTCGCCGGTCGCCACGCCGAGCGCCTTGGCGAGATCGGCGCGCAGCGGGAACACGCCCTGGCTGTGCGTCCACACGGTGAGCCGCCCGTCCTGCCAGTGTGCGACGGCGCACGATGGACCGATCGAGCCGTGGCACTGGTACGGACGCGTGTAGCGCGCCTCGAGCGTCTTCACGGGCGCGGCGGCCGCCGGCGCCGCCTTGTCGGTCACCGTCTCGGCCGGCGCCGACCGGGCCATCAGGTCACGGTAGAGCGCGTCGCCCGACGGCGGCAGCGACGCGGTCTCCTTCCATTTCGCACTCTGCTTGAGGGCCTCGCGGGCGCGGATCGCCTGTTCCTCGCGCGCGGCGGCCACGGCCAGAAAGCTGCCGTCGCGCACGACGGCGACGACGCCCGGCAGGCTGCGCACGCGCGCCTCGTCGACCGAGAGCAACTCGGCGCCGGGCGACGGCGGACGCACCACGCGGCCGAACACCATGCCCGGCAGCCTCACGTCCTGCACGTAGGCGGCGCCGCCCGTGAACTTCTTCGGGATGTCGCGGCGGCGCACGCTCGTGCCCACCCACCGATGCGCGGAGGGCGGCTTCGGCTTCGCCGTCGCGGTGGCAGCGCGTCCCAGGTCCGCGTCGCCGGCGAGATCCCAGTACGTGATGCGGCCGCCGCCGGCGGCGGCGACGGTCCCGTCGCTGACGCTCAGATCGGCGGCGGGCACCCCGAGCTTCGCGGCGGCCGCCGACAGGAGGATCTCGCGCGCCTCGGCGCACGCGAAGCGCAGCGCGGTGCCGCTCTGCTCGACCGAGAGGCTGCCGGCCGTCTGGCCCTCGTTGGGCGTGCGCGCGGTGTCGCCGTACACGACCTCGATGCGCGCCAGATCCACGTCCAGCTCGTCGGCGGCGATCTGCGAGAGCGCGGTGCCGATGCCCTGCCCCAGCTCGATCTTGCCCGTGAAGATCGTCACGGTGCCGTTCGGATCGATCCGCAGCCAGGCATCCAGTCTCCGGTTGCCGTCGAGACTGCCGGGCAGGCGCGCGGGCTGCCCGAGCCCGACGCGCGGGGCCAGCGCGAAGCCGACGATGAGCGCGCCCGCGCCGATGAAGGCGCGCCGCGAGAGGCCGCGGCGGCCGCTCACGAGCGCATCTCCCTGGCCGCGCGCTGCACGGCACGCACGATGCGGTTGTGCGAGGCGCAGCGGCAGAGATGGCCGTTCAGCGCCGCCTTGATGTCGCCGTCGCTCGGCCGGGGATTGCGATCGAGCAGCGCCTTCGCCGACATCACCATGCCGTTGCCGCAGTAGCCGCACTGGCAGGCCTGCTCCTCGATGAACGCCCGCTGCAGAGGATGCAGCGTCTCGACGGTGCCGAGCCCCTCGATCGTCGTGATGTGGCCCTTCGCGACGCTCGAGACCGGCGCCACGCAGGAGCGCACGGGCTTGCCGTCCACCAGCACCGTGCACGCGCCGCACTGCGCGAGCCCGCAGCCGAACTTGGGGCCGTTCAGCTCGAGATCGTTGCGCAGTATATAAAGGAGGGGCGTGTCCGGCTCGACCGCGACCGTCCTGCCCTCGCCGTTGACCCGCAGCGTGAAGTTGGCCATGCCGTGTCCCTCCGACTTACACCGCCCCTGCCTTTGATGATCTGATCGCCGAGGTCCGCGTAGATCGCGCGAATCTGAGCGAGCGGGCGCGTGGCCAGCCCGCGGCCCAGGATGAAGCCGACCAGCGTCTGCCCGCCGCCGATGAGCGCGCTGCGCGACATCACCGGGTCCTCGCCAGGCGGCCGACCGCGGAGTTGGCGAACGCCGGGAATCGAGGAGCGCCACCGGCTGCGCCGGGGCGCTCCGAACGTTGGGGGATCGAGGAGCGCCACGGCTGCGCCGGGGCGCTCCGAACGTTGGGGGTATGGGGGCCATGTCGGGGCCCCCATGTGAGTTGATGACGAGATCGCCCGGCCTCACGTCCGACACGCCGGCACCGACGGCCGTGACGCGGCCCACGCATTCGGCGCCCGGTGTCGCCGGCAGCGGCGGCTTGAGCCGGTAGGTGCCGCGACAGAACGAAACGTCGGCCGGGTTGATCGGGAACGCCAGCACGTCGAACACCACCTCGCCGGCGGCGGGCGCGCCGACGTCCGGCACCTGCGCGCAGCGCGCCACCTCCTCCGGCGGCCCGTACCGATCGATCAGGATCTGCTTCATGGGTTATCGAGGAGCGACACGGCTCCGCCGGGGCGCTCCGAGCGCTGGGGGTATGGGGGCCATGTCGGGGCCCCCATGTCAGTTGAACAGCAGGACGGTGCGCGCGACCTCGCCGGCCTTCATCGCGCGGAACGCCTCGTTGATGTCCTCGAGCCGGCCGCGCCGCGTGACCATCTCGTCGAGCAGCAGCCGCCCCTGGCGGTAGAACTCCAGGTAGAGCGGGATGTCGAGGCGGAAGCGGTTGCTGCCCATGCGCGAGGTCTGCACGCGGCACTCCGGGCGAATGGCCATCCAGGGGAACTCGATCGTCGCGTCGGGCGGCAGCACGCCGACGATGGTGGCCGTGCCGCGGATGGCGAGGCTCTCGATGGCCTGGCGCACCAGCCTCGCGTTGCCGACCGCTTCGAAGGCATGATCGACGCCGGCCCCGCCGGTGAGCGCGCGGACAGCCGTGACCGGATCGTCGTTGGCGCTGTTGACGACGTGAGTGGCCCCGACGCGTTGGGCCATCTCCAGCTTGCCGTCGAACACGTCGACGCCGATGATCTGCCGCGCGCCGCCGATGCGCGCGCCCTGGACGATGGCCAGCCCGACGCCGCCGCAGCCGAAGACGGCGACGGTCTGGCCGGCCTGCAGACCCGAGGTGCGCAGCGCGGCGCCGACGCCGGTGAGGACGCCGCAGCCAACGAGCGCGGCGCGATCGAGCGGCAGCGCGGGATCGATCTTCACGACGGAGTTCTCGTGCAGCAGCATGCGCTCGGCGTAGCTGCTGATACCGATGAACTGCCGCAGCGGCTCGCCCTGTTGCGACAGGCGCGGCGGCGCCGCGTCCGGGCGTGTGACGAGGCCGCCGACGCAGAGGTTGGGATGGCCGGCGAGGCACTGCGCGCAGCTGCCGCAAAACCCGGAGAGGCACGCCACCACGTGATCGCCGGGCCGCAGCGTCGTGACGTCGGCGCCGACCGCCTCCACGACGCCGGCGCCCTCGTGGCCGAGCACGATGGGCCGATCGAGCGGCCAGCGTCCCTGGCCGTCGACCACGTGCAGGTCGCTGTGGCAGACGCCGGTGGCCGCCGTGCGCACCAGGACCTCGCGGCCCGACGGCTTGTCGATCTCGACGGACTCGATCGTGAGCGGCTCGTGCGGCTTGCGAAAGATCGCGGCCTTCATCTCCATGCGCGTCTCCTCACTGTGGCAGCTTCCACCCGATCCAGTCGCAGACGGCCCGCCCCATCACCAGCTCCTGGTCGCGGCCCTTCAGCCACGGCAGCTCGTCCGTGAACATCGTCACGCACTGCCGGTACGAGCACGGCATGCGGGTGATGTCGGTGCCCCAGAACATCCGCGCAGGCCCGAAGGCGTCGTAGATGCGCCGCAGCTTGTCGTGGAGGTTGCGGAAGGGATAGGTCTCGCCCGAATAGCTCGGCGCACCGGTGGCCTTGATCGCGACGTTGGGATGCTTGGCGAGGGCGAGCATCTCCGGCAGGTTGTCCCACGCCGCCTCGCCGGTCTCCGCGGGCGAGCGCCGGCCGAGGTGATCGATGATCAGCTTCAGCCCCGGATGGCGTTCCGCGACCTGCCCGATTTTCGGCAGGAAGTTCGCCGCCAGGAGCGCGACGGGCAGGCCGGCGCGCTCGGCCGCCGGCCAGAGCCAGTCGATGGTGCCGTCGGTCGGCCACGTCTGCTGGTGCGGCTGCAGGAACGTGAAGCGCAGCCCGAGCATGCCCGGCCGCTTCTTCCAGCCGTCCAGGAGCCCCCGGCTCTCCGGATTGTCGAGCGGGAAGTTGCCGAGGATCGCGAAGCGGTCGGGATGCTGGCGCGCGGCCTCGACGGCCAGCTCGTTGGCGTTGGGATCCCACGACGTCGGCGGATGGATGACGGCCGCGTCCACGCCCGCCTCGCCCATCTCCTTCAGCAGCTCGTCCTTGGTGAAGGCCGGGACCTGCCGGTGACGGAGATTCGCCGGCTTGCCGCCCGACCAGATGTGGACCTGCGCGTCGACGATTTTCATGGGTTACTCCGCGATCGCCTGATAGACGAGCGTGCGCACGATCTGCTGGTAGTGGCGGCCCAGCGGCGACTGCATCATCGAGACGACGACCATCTCCTCCTTGGGATCCGCCCACCAGTAGGTTGCGAAGGCGCCCGGCCAGTAGTAATCGCCGGCCGAGCCCGGGATCGGCGCGATCCCCTTGTCCTGACGCACGGCGAGGCCGAGCCCCCACGTGTAGCCGGGCCACGCGCTGGCACCGGTGCCGCGGGAGATCGGGCCGAGATGATCCGCCG
Organism: Candidatus Rokuibacteriota bacterium; assembly: GCA_003220335.1. Taxonomy (GTDB): domain Bacteria; phylum Methylomirabilota; class Methylomirabilia; order Rokubacteriales; family CSP1-6; genus AR12. The sequence continues at coordinate 2,690 of QHSB01000254.1, read as the reverse complement.
TCATGAGCTCGACGGTCTTCGGCGCGAGCACGCGCGCGCCGTCGAGCACGCCGCGGTTCAGCAGCATCTGGGCGAAGCGCGCGTAGTCGCCGGCCGTGGACACCGCGCAGCCACCGCCGCAGTCGAACTTGCGCGGCACGGTGGGATCGGCGAGCTTGTCTTCCGCGCCCGTGTCGGGATGCCGGGCCAGCGGCTGCGCGAGGCGGGCGCGCTTGTCGGCGGCCACGAGGAACGTCGTGTCGGTCATCTTCAGCGGCCGGTACACACGCTCGGCGAGAACCTCGGCCAGCGGCTTGCCGGCGACGATCTCGACGACGCGCCCGAGCACGTCGGTCGACAGGCTGTACTCCCACCGCGTGCCGGGCTGGTAGAGGAGCGGCGCCTTGCTCAGGCGCTCGATGAACTCGTCCATCGTCAGCGTCAGCGACGACACGTTGGAGGACTCGGGATACATCTTGTAGATCTCGGTGGTGCCGCGGTTGCCGTAGGTGAGCCCCGAGGTGTGGCGCATCAGATCCTGGATCGTCATCTCACGCTCGGCGGGCGCTCGCTCGAGGCCGACCGTCTGGTTTTTGAACGCGGGAATGTACTTCGACACAGGATCCGAGAGCAGCAGGCGGCCTTCCTCGTAGAGCGACAGCGCGGCCACGGTGACGATCGGCTTGGTCATCGACGCGATCCGGAAGATCGCGTCCGCCGTCATCGGGGTGCTGGCCGTCTTGTCGCGAAAGCCGACGGGCTGCAGGTAGGCGACGCGGCCCTTGCGCGCGACGAGGACGACCGCGCCGGGAATCCGCCCGCGCTCCACGTCCGCTCGCAGGGCCTGGGTCATGCGGTCGAGGCGCTCGGAGGACAACCCGACCTGCTCGGGCTTGGCCGTCGGCAGATCGGCAGCGCCGGCGGGGGCGGTTGCCAGGAGCGAGAGGATCAGGACAAGGAACAATCGCTTCATGATGCGCCTCCTGGCTTCAGGATTTCCGCGCCCGGCGCAGCCTCGAGCTCGCACGCATTGACCGTCATGGCCAGCATGCTGTAGTAGCCGATGGCGCCGGTGAGCTGGATGAAGCCGTCGTCGCCGAAGCGCGCGCGCAGCGCCTTGACGGCCGCGTCGTCCACGCGGTGCTTGCGCAGGAGATCGCGCGCGAATTCCACGATCTGCGCGTCGTCCGGCGGCAGGACGCGCGTGTGGCCGTCCCGGATGGCCGCGACCGTCGACTCCGGCACGCCGAGCTTGCGGGCCTGGCCCGTCTGGGCGCCCCACACGTAGACCGCGTCGAGCTCGCGGGCGACGGTCATGGCGGCCAGCACCCGCACGCGCATGTCGAGCGAGCCCTCGAAGCGGACGTACGCGCCGAGATGCGCGAGGCGGCCCGCCAGCTCCGGGCTGTGCAGGAACATCGTGAATGGGCCCTGCAGCGCGCCGCGGCTGGCGACGATGCCGTCCACGATCGCGTGGTCCTTCGCCGCCACCTGGTTCTTGCTCGTGATGGGCGTGAGCCTGGCCATGGATCGCTCCTCCTCATTTCCACAGGCGCCTCGTGGCGAGATCGGCGCCCTCGCGCAGGGCGCGCAGCTTGGTCCACACGACGCTCTCTTCGACGAGCTGCGAGCCGGCAAACGTGCCGAAGCCGCAGTCCACGCCGGCGAGCACGCGCGTGCGATCGCCGATCGCCTCGGCGGCGGCGACGATGCGGTCGGCCACGACCTCCGGATGCTCGACGACGTTGGTCGTGGAGTCGATGACGCCCGGCACGAAGAGCATGCCGTCGGGCAGGGGATGGCGGCGGAAGGCTCTCAGCTCGTGCTGGTGCCGCGGGCTCGCCAGCGGCAGCGAGAGCGCGCCGACCTGCGCGCGGTAGACGATCGGCAGCAGCGGCTCCAGCGACACGTCGTGGGTGTGCGGCCCGTCGTAGTTGCCCCAGCAGAGGTGCAGGCGGATGCGATCGGCGGGCAGCCCCGCGATCGCCTCGTTGATGGCGTCGATGTGGAGCGCGACTCCTCTCAAGAAGCCGTCGAGCGGCTCGTCCTGGAAGAAGCGCGCGCGCTCCATGGCCAGGTCCGGGCAGTCGAGCTGCAGCACGAATCCACGGCCGACGATCAGCGCATATTCCTTGCGCATCTCGCGGGCCAGCGCCTTGACGTAGCGCTCGTGCGAGCCGTAATAGGCGTCGAGCATGATGGTGGCGATCACGCCGGGCGAGGCGGCGGTCATGAACGCTTCGGCGAACTTCTCGGCGCCCGCGGCGCGCCGGAACAGCTCGCACTCGGCGGTGGCCTCGCCGAGATCGGTGTAGGCGACCTCGGCCACGGCCTGCGGCGCGTCGTTGATGCGCGCGGCGCCCGCGCGCTGGCGGGACAGCCGCAAGGCGTAGTCCGGATGCTCGGCGATGTCGCGCGACAGCCGCCGCTTGCTGGCGCCGCCGAAGCCGCGCATCCGCCGCGCCGGATAGGTGGAGAAGCCCACGCGCGGCTGCTCGCCGTCGTTGCCGACGTCGATGCCGGCCTCGAGCTGGCGGGCCACCACATGGCCCACGGCTGCCTCGGCCTCGCGCGCGAGCGCGGCGGCGTCGATGGCTTCGCCCCGGTCCTGGCGCACGAGCAGGTCGCGCAGCGCGGGCGGGCGGGGAAGGCTGCCGGTGTGGGTGGTCAGGATCCGCTGCTCGCTGCGCTTCATGGGCGGTTAGGCTACA
>QHSB01000253.1 GCA_003220335.1 Candidatus Rokuibacteriota bacterium | reverse complement strand
GGCGCCTGGGCCGCGCACGCCTCGCAGGTCACGCCGCCCTCGTCGAGCGAGGGCCGCGCGAACGGATAGGCGCGCCCGCACTCCACGCACCGGTCCAGGCGCGGGCGGTGGCCGAGCACGTCGAGGCAGCGCGCGCCGAAGCAGACGGCCACGCGCGGCGGGGTGGCCGCGCCCGTCAGCGCCCGCAGCGAGCGGGTCAGGAGCCCGTAGAGCGCCGCGTGGGGATCGTGCTCGGCGGTGAGGCGGTTCACGCACTCCACGACCCACGCCCCCTGCCCGAGGCGCTCGAGGTCGGTGCGCAGGGCGGCGAACGGCTCCAGGACGTCGAAGTGGTCCACGCGCACGAGGTCGCTGCGGCCGGTGTCGAAGAACACCAGCTGGCCCAGCGTGAAGAGCTCCAGCGCGCCGCCGAAGCGCGAGCGCATCCGCCGCGACGCCTTGGCCACGCCCCGTACCTTGCCGTATTCGCGCGAGTAGAACGTGATCACCCGGTCGCTCTCGCCGAGGTCGAAGGAGCCGATCACCACCGCCGCCGACTTGCCCAGCGCCATGTCAGGAGGTCAGCAGGAATCCGAACTCGCGCAGCGCGCGCGGGTCGCGCCGCCAGTTCCGGCGCACGCTCACCGTGAGCCCCAGGAACACCGGGATGCCGAAGAACGCCTCCAGCTCACGGCGCGCGTCGGTGCCGATGCGCTTGAGCATGGTGCCGCCCTTGCCGATCAGGATCCCCTTCTGCGACTCCTGCTCGACGAAGACGGTGGCGCGGATGTGCAGCCGCTCGGGCCGCTTGTGCTCGACGAGGTCCTCGACACGTACGGCCACCGCGTACGGCACTTCCTGGTGCGTGAAGTGGAAGACCTTCTCGCGCACGACCTCGGCGACGTAGAACGTCTCGGGCTGGTCGCTCGTCGCGTCGGCGGGGAAGAGTGCCGGGTGCTCGGGCAGCGCTCGCACGAGGAGCTCGAGCAGGCGGTCGCAGTTGGTGCCGTCGGTGGCGGAGATCGGCAGCAGCTCCGAAAAGGCGTGGGCGGCGCGCCAGCGCTCGAGGAGTGGCAGCAGCCGGCTCTTGGGCTTCACGCGGTCCACCTTGTTGAGCGCGCAGAACACGGGCCCGCTGAAGGCGCGCAGCGGCGCCAGCACGAGATCGTCAGGGCCCTCCGGCGCGGTGGCGTCCACGACCAGGCAGACGACGTCGACCTCCTCGGCGGCGCGCTCGGCCGTCTTCTGCATGAACTGGTCGAGCTGGCCGCGGCCGACGTGCAGGCCCGGCGTGTCGACGAAGATCACCTGCGCGTCGCTGCGGTTGCGGATGCCGGTGATGCGATTGCGCGTGGTCTGGGGCCGCGACGAGACGATCGAGAGCTTCTCGCCCACGAGGCGGTTCAGCAACGTGGACTTGCCGGCGTTGGGCCGGCCGATGAGGGCGACGAACCCGGCGCGCATTGCCCTCCCCCCAGATTCGGTTGCGCCGGCGAAGCCGGCGCTCGACCGCGTGTCGTCAGTCACGGAGGAGGCCTTTCCACAAGCGGTCGGGGGCATCGCCGAGGATCTGGCGCTCGCGGCGATGCATGAGGTCGGCCTCCACGGGATCGCGGTCGTCCCAGCCCACGAGGTGCAGCGTACCGTGGGTCACGAGCAGATCGAGCTCGACCGCGAGCGGGACTCGAAGCCGGCGCGCCTGTCGCGCGGCGGCCTGGGCGGAGATCACGATCTGGCCGACGAGCCGGCTCGGCTCGCCGGGGGCCTCGAGCGGGAACGCGAGCACGTCGGTGCGCCGGCGGATGCCGCGCCAGTCCGCATTCAGGGCGCGCATCTGCGCGTCGTCCACCACCGTCACCTCCACCACCCCGGCCGGCCGCCCCACCGCCGCCAGCGCGCGGTCCACGGCGCGGGTGAGACGCAGGCTCGACACGGGAACGCGGCGCTGGCGCTGCTCGATCGCCGCGGGCATCAGGACGGCTCGGAGCGCGCTCCGTCCTCGCGGTTCGTCGACGCGCGCGTCTCCTCGTGGACGCCGTACGCGCGGATGATCGCCGACACGAGCCGGTGGCGGACGACGTCGCCCTCGTCGAAGTAGACGAAGTCGATACCGGGCACGCCCCGGAGGATGCGCTGCACCTCGATCAGCCCGGAGTGGCGCGAGGCGGGCAGGTCGACCTGCGTGACGTCGCCGGTCACCACCATCTTGGAGTTGAAGCCCAGCCGGGTGAGGAACATCTTCATCTGCTCGGTGGTGCTGTTCTGCGCCTCGTCGAGGATGATGAAGGCGTCGTTGAGCGTGCGCCCGCGCATGTAGGCCAGCGGCGCGATCTCGATGGCGCCCTTCTCCATCAGCGCGGCCACCTTCTCGGCCTCGAGCATGTCGTAGAGCGCATCGTACAGCGGGCGCAGGTAGGGATGCACCTTCTCGTAGAGGTCGCCGGGCAGAAAGCCCAGGCGCTCGCCCGCCTCCACCGCCGGCCGCGTGAGCACGATGCGCGCGACCTCGCGCTTCATCAGCGAGTTGACGGCCATGGCCACGGCCAGGAACGATTTGCCCGTCCCCGCCGGGCCGATGCCGAAGACCATGTCGTGCGAGCGGATGGCGTCCACGTAGCGCTTCTGGCCGACGGTCTTGGGGGTGATCCACTTCTTGCGCGAGGGGACCGAGATGGCGTCCGCGAACACCGACTTCACGTCGGCCGCCTCGTCGTCCGACACCATCCGCGCCGCCGCCCGCACCTCCATCGTGCGCAGCGGCGCGCCCGTGCGGACGAGCTCGGCCAGCTGCGTGAGCGCGCGCTCGGCCTTGACCACCTGGCGCTCGTCGCCCTTGAGCATCACGTCGTGACCACGGGCGACGATGCGGACGTCGAACTGGGATTCCAGCGTGCGGAGGTGGTCGTCGTTGCGCCCGAGCAGCTGGGCCAGGTCGACGTCGGGCGCCAGCGAGAGGCGGCGTGTGATGACGGTGGTTTCGCTCAACCCTTGTCCCTGTCCGAGTCTATCACGCGGATGTGCAGCTCCTTCAGCCGCTCCGGCGGCACCGGCGCCGGCGCCTGCATCAGGAGATCCTGCGCCTGCTGGTTCATCGGGAAGGCGATGACCTCACGGATATTGCTCTCGCCCGCGATCAGCATGACGATCCGGTCGATGCCCGGGGCCGAGCCACCGTGCGGCGGCGCGCCGTAGCGGAAGGCGTTCAGCATCCCCCCGAAGCGCGCCTCGACGTCCTCCCGGCTGTAGCCGGCGATGGCGAACGCCTTGTACATGATGTCCGGGCGGTGATTGCGGATGGCCCCGCTCGAGAGCTCCACGCCGTTGCAGACGATGTCGTACTGGTAGGCCTTGAGCGTCAGCGGGTCTTTCGTCTCCAGCGCCTCGAGCCCACCCTGCGGCATCGAGAACGGGTTGTGGCTGAACTCGATCTTGCCCGTCTCCTCATCGCGCTCGTACATCGGGAAGTCCGTCACCCAGCAGAAGCGGAAGGCGTCCGCCTCGATCAGACCCAGCTCCTCGCCCAGCCGCGTGCGCGCCTTGCCGGCCAGGCGGTCGGCCGCCGCGCGCTTGTCGCAGACGAAGAACACCGCGTCGCCGTCGACGGCGCCCGTCGCGCGCCGCAGCGCGGCCAGGCGCGCTTCGTCGAGGAATTTCGCGATGGGGCCGCGGGCGGCGCCCTCGGCCAGCACGACGTAGCCCAGACCGGGCGCGCCCTCGTCGCGCGCCCACTGGTTGAGCTTGTCGAAAAAGCTGCGCGGCTGCGCGGCCGCTCCGGGCGCTCTGAGCCCGCGCACGATGGCGCCCTTCTCGATGGCACCAGCGAAGACGGCGAAGCCGCCGCCGCGGAAGACCCCGGTGACGTCCTCGATGACGAGTGGGTTGCGGAGATCGGGCTTGTCGCTGCCGTAGCGCGCCAGCGCCTCGTCGTAGGGGATGCGCGGAAAGGGTGGCGGAGTCACCGTGGCTTCCGGACGGAACTCCGTGAACACGCCGTGCATCACCGGCTCGAGGGCGGCCCAGACGTCCTCCTGGGTCACGAACGACATCTCGAGGTCGAGCTGGTAGAACTCGCCCGGCGAGCGGTCGGCGCGGCCGTCCTCGTCGCGGAAGCAGGGCGCGATCTGGAAGTAGCGGTCGAACCCTGCGACCATCAGCAGCTGCTTGAACTGTTGCGGCGCCTGCGGCAGCGCGTAGAAGTGGCCGGGATGCAGGCGGCTGGGTACCAGGTAATCGCGCGCGCCCTCGGGGGAGCTGGCGGTGAGGATCGGCGTCGAGAACTCCGTGAAGCCGGCGGCGATCATGCGGCGCCGGATGCTCGCGATCACGCGGCTGCGCAGCAGCACGTTGCGATGCAGCTTGTCGCGGCGCAGGTCGAGGAAGCGGTGGCGCAGCCGCGTCTCCTCCGGATAGTCCGCGTCGCTGTTCACCTGCAGCGGCAGCGTGTCGGCCGCCGACTGCACGGTCAGTGCCTGCACGGCGATCTCGACCTCGCCCGTCGGCAGCTTCGGGTTGATCGCAGACGGCTCGCGCGCGACGACGGCGCCGGTCACCGTGATCACACTCTCGAGTCGCACGGCCTCGGCCGCCGCCAGCGCGGGGCTGCCGGCGTGGAACACGCACTGGGTCAGGCCGTAGTGGTCGCGCAGGTCGATGAAGAGCAACCCGCCGTGGTCGCGCTTGCGATGGACCCAGCCCGACAGCCGCACGGTGCGGCCGACGTCGCCCGCGCGCAGCTCGCCGCACGTGTGCGTGCGATACGCGGGCAGGGCGTCGCTCACTTGCTTGGCCCTCTCTGGGGGTGCCGGGGCTCCTCCCGCCGCGCCAGCGCTTTCGGCGTCGGCCGGCGCGTCGCGTCGTCGAGGGTGGCGTACCCCCAGAAGCCGTGGGTCACGAGGTCGTCGAGCTGTTTCTTCACGTTCTTTCGCCTGACCTCCAAGGATACGAGATCGCCCTCGACTCTCAAGGCCTTGGCCGCGCGGACGGCCGCGGCCACGTCGCCGCCGTCGTCGACCAGCAGCGCCACCCGCCGCTGCGGCGCCGCGGCGCCCTCCCGCGCGGGCATCCCCCCGCGCTCGGCCAGGATCGAGATCAGACGCTCGAAGCCGATCGAGAAGCCGGAGGCGGGCACCTCGCGGCCGAGCAGCCGGCCGATCATCCGGTCGTATCGCCCGCCGCCGGCGATGGACGACGCGTAGCCGGGGGCGGCGATCTCGAAGATCGGGCCCGTGTAGTAGCCCATGCCGCGCACGAGCGTCGGATCGAAGCGCACCCGGCAGCCCGCGGCGATCTCGGCGTTCGCGGTGGCGATGATCGTGGCGAGCGATTCCCAGGCGGCCTCGGCCGAGCCCGGCAGCGCCGCCCGCAGCCCTTCCAACGACACCTCGGCCGCGCTCAGCCCCGGCAGCAACGCCTCGAAGCGCCGGACGGCGTCCGCGTCGTGCCCGCCCTCGCGCAGCTCGGCCAGCACGCCCGCGGCGCCCAGGCGGTCGAGCTTGTCGAACGCGATGAAGAAGGCGGCCTGCGCCGCCTCCGGAAAGCCGCAGTGACGCGCGACGAGCTCGAGCAGGCGCCGGTCGTTGATCCGCACGGTGAGGCCAGACAGCCCGAGCCGCGCCAGGGCGTCGGTGGTGGCGAGGATCAGCTCGATCTCGACAAGCGGCGAGGCCAGCCCCAGCACGTCGATATCGCACTGGGTGAACTGCCGGAAGCGGCCCTTCTGCGGCCGCTCCGCCCGCCACACGGGGCCGATCTGGATCGCCTTCAGCGGGTCGGGCAGCCGCGCGTGGTTCTCCGCGTAGTAGCGCGCGAGCGGTACCGTGAGGTCGAAGCGCAGGCCGAGATCGGCCAGATCCTCTCCCCCGCGCCGCGCCGCCTCGAGCTCCTCGCCGCGTTTCATGACCTTGAAGATCAGCTTCTCGTTCTCGCCGCCGTCGCTGCCGGCCAGCAGGCGCAGGCTCTCGAGCGCCGGCGTCTCGATGCGGCGAAAGCCGTACGCGCGGTAGACGGCGACGATCTCGCGCACGGCCGCGTCGCGCAGCTCGACCTCGTCGGGGAGGATGTCGCGCATACCCCGCGGGGGCGCGGTGGGAACACGGCCGGCCACGCGGCTATCCGCGAGGCCGCGCGGCTGTCATCAGAGCGTCGCAGTGGCGAGGGATGCTCGCCGCATCCTCACGGGGATTAGTCTCCCGTCGTCATGATGATCTGCGTCTCGGCCGCGCCCTTGAGAAAGGTGGTGAAACGCACGACGGCGGCGATGAGGGTTGGCGGATTCTCGCCCGGGATGGCGCCCAGCGCGGTGATGGTTCCCTCGAAGCCGGAGTTGACGGACTGGAAGCGATAGCCCGCCGGACCGCGGAACAGAATTCCAATGTGCCCCTCGAGCTGGTTCTGAGGCACCAGCACTTCCTCGACGCCGTCACCGTCGAGGTCGACGGCAACCGGGACGGGCTCGAAGTTGATGAACTCGGTCCGCGGCGACCGGCTCGTCGTGCCCGCCTTGAGCAGCTCGAGCCTCAGGTAGCTCCCGCCGCCGACGGGGCTCGACGATCGCCAGGTATCCTCGGTGCCCACCGTGACGCGCAGCCGCTGGTACTCTTCGACAAAGACGAGGGCGCGCATGTCCTTGCCAGCGATGCTGGCCAGCGTTGCGCCCGTTGCTCTGAACGAACTGGGCACGCGCACCGCCACGTCGCGCACGAGCTGGTCACCCTTGAGGGTGACCCGATGTGCCTGGCCCTTACGGAAAAACGTCTCTCGGCTGAACCCCTGCGCCCAGACCGTCTTCTTCGCGCCGCTACCGTCCGCATCGACGGCCCACAGAATGTCGTTGCCGTTCTTGACGACCGTCACCGGCTTGCCGTCCTTCGTCCCGAGCACGAACGACGTCAGCAGGACGTTGGGATCCGGGTGGTAGCGGTTGGCCACGACCTCGAAGACGCCGTCGCCATCGAGATCGGCCAGCTGAACGGAGATGATCCGTCCCGGCGTGGTGAAGCGCTCGTCGTACGTCCACTCGGGCTCCAGCGCGCGCTCGACGACGCGGTACAGCCAGATCTTTTCGCCGTCCGTCATCACGAGCCGAGGCACCTGGTCCTTCGGCGAGACGGACACGTCCATGGCGACGACAGGAAAGGCAAAGCGCCCGATTTCCTTCAGCGGAATCGAGTTCTCGCCGCTCGAGTAGCTGCCGGCCTCGAGCTCGCCTCCGAGAATGCGCGCCAGGAGGGAGCGCTGCTTGGCTTGTGGCGGCAGCCGATCGCCACCCGAGGAGAACCGCTCGCGCGGCGCCGTGCGCACCGAGGGCGGTACGAACGCAGCGGACGCGACGACGGGCGTGGTGCTCGGCAGCGCGAAGAAGCGCGCGTCGACGTACGGCTTGCGGTCGACCGTCTTGAAGTGCAGCGCCAGCAGGTTGTCGACTTTGAAGCGGCTCGCGCTCTCGCTCAACCCTTTGCCTTCGAGAAATTCGTCGGGCTTGATCCCCTGCTGCGTCACCCACACCCCGATATGATCCCCCATGGCCACCTGAATGCGCCCGCTCCGTCCCAGTCCCTCCACGATGTCGGTGAGCGCCGCCTCCACGATGGCATCGCGCACACCGCCGACGAAGGGCACGACCGTCACCCGCTGCTTGCCGGCGGAGATGCGGGCGACGTCACCCGGAGCCACGTCGGCGCCCGGCTCGACCCTGCCGATCGAGTACGCTTCCGCGACCTCCTCCACGCGCACTCGCCCGAGCGCCTTCTCGGTTTTTCCGAGGACCTCACCGGTCTTGGGGTGACGAAGTTCACGGCCCTCGCGGAAGAGCGACAGCTCGAGCCCGGGCACGACACCGTCGCGCTTGCCGACCGAGAGCGTCACGGTCGTGCCCTGCACTTCGACGACGTCGCCCGAGACGCGGGGGAACAGGCTGACGATCTGATTGACGATGGCCTGGAGCGGCGCGGACGACGATGGGGCGGGAGCCTGTCGCGCCGGCGTCTGGGCCCACGGGAACGACACGCTGCCGAGAATGACCGCGAGCATGACCACCGGCGCAGAGAGCACCGCGAGCCTCTGCCACTTCATCCGGCACACTATATCACTCTGTCCCGGCGTCTCGGTATCTCGCCCTGAACCAGAACGGGCCCGGAGGTCGCCCTCCGGGCCCGCGTTCTACCGACTACTCGAGCCGACTCGCTAGAAGCTGAACCGGATGCGAGTCGTTGCGATGATCACATCGTTGACGCCGTCCTTGCCACCGCGTCCGAACGTTCCGGAGTTGGTGACAGGGCCGCCGACCGCACCAGTACCGCTCGTAGAGCCGCAGCAACCGGTCGTGATTGCGTGCGTCATGGCCTCACCGGAGAACAGATAACCGCCTGCGATGTCCCAGGCGATGCCAGGCGCAAACCGGTACGTGGTGCTCAGGTTCACCTCGGTACCCAGATACCGCGAGTCACCCTGCGGGCGTCCGGTACTCGTCGTGATCGCCAGCGGCGCAAGACCGCCTGCGCCCAGGGTGCTGTCCGTGTCAACCTTCTTGTCCGTCCAGTCGGTCGTCACGCCCGCGCCGACCGTGAAGCTCGGCGTCACGGCGTACGCCACCTTGGCGCCGACCTGGATACGACCGTACTTGTCGTAACCGATGGCCACGCCAGGGTTCAGGCCGGGCGCGTTGTTGTACAGGATGTGGAAGTAGTCGATACCGAGCGAGAAGATCTGCGTACCCCAGTCCGCCGCGTAACTGGTGTCAGTGTCGAGGGGCTGGTAGAAGCCGATCGTCTTGAACGGGTTGCTCTTGGCGTTGTCGCCCGATGTCCACATGCCCATCGCGGCGAGCGTCAGCGGCCCGACGTTGAACGCACCACGTACGTCGACGAGCCACGCGCTGATGTCGGCCTTCACGAGGCTGCCAACCGGTCCGTAGGGCGCGAAGCCGGCGGTGATGACGTTGTGCCGATTGCCGAACTGATAGAGGACGGACGGCTGCAGCGAGAACGGCCCCGCTGTGAACTTCCCGTCCACACCGACCGTGTGGCGATTCTCGATCACGCCACGGCCTGCGGCACCGGCCACGGCGCCGCCAGTGCCGGTGAACGCCGCTGTGGGATCCACGCCGCCGCGTCCCTGGCGGGCGGTTCCGGACGTCGCGCCCTGAGCCTGGAAGAACGAATACATGGGCTTGACGTCGAGGCCCTTGAAGGGCGAGAACCCGAAGCTCGCGATGACCGCCCAGTCCTCACCGCGTACCCAGCCGTCCTTGAATCCCGTCAGCTGCTCTTCGAGCTGGACGTAGGCGAGGTTGAGCGTCGCTCCGGGTGCGAACTCGAGGTTCGCCACGACACCCGGGAAGTCACCGTTGGCATACAGGGCCAGCTTGTCGGTGGCCACGGTGCCAAACGGCTGCGCGCCGAGCCGCAGCGTGTTCGGTAGCGGAATCGGCAGCGGGAACTCGGTGTAGAGCCACTTGATCTCGACCATGCCGATGGTGTCGGTGTTCATGTCGAAGCCGGCGTTCGCGCCGGCCCCCTGCCGGCCGCCTTGAGTGATGCCGCCGGAAATGTTGCTCCGGGTGTCGAGGAACGTGTCGTTGTTACCGGTCTGGCCGTAGAAGGCATCGAGCTCGATGCCGAGGACCGCCTTGGCCTTGCCGACTTCGCCGATGATGTCGAACCGGCCGCGCGTGCGTCCGGTGGCCTGCGTGTCCTTTTGACGATTGTAGTTGTTGTCGTAGTCGGAAAGGTTCTTGCCCCACGTCCCAACTTCGTCGATGAACCCTGTGATCGTGACCTTCGGGGCGGGCGCCTGCGCGATGGCCGGCGGAGCCAGGACCCCGAGGACGGCCACGAGGGTGACTGCGAGTACCAACAGTCTCCTCATTACTGCCTCCTCAAAGAGAGTGAGCTGCAGCAACGTACTGCTGTGCCGCCAAAGGCCGACAGCCACAACAGAAGCAGACTGCGGAGCACAAGTGCGTTATACGGGACCCTGGTTTGAAACGTCAAGTAAAAACTACATTTCTGGTAGAGACTTAACCTCCATCCCCCAAGGCCTTGAGGCGCTCGACGGCCGCCCGGCCGAAGGGTGACTCGGGAGCGATCTGGCGGGCCCTGCGAAAGAAGGCCTTCGCCTCGTCCTGGCGCTTCTCGGCGGTCAGTACCAGCCCGAGATTGTAGTAGGCCGCCTGGAGGTCGGGGTCGACGCTGAGGGCGAAGCGCAGCGCGTCCTCGGCCTCGCGGAAGCGGCCGAGATGGAACAAGGCCAGACCCAGATTCTGATGGGCGTAGTCCGTCACGGTCAGGGACGGTTGGGCGATGGCCTTGCGGTATGCGGCGACGGCGCCATCCCACCGTCGCGCTTCGGCCAGCGCCGTGCCGAGGTGGAAATAGGTGTCGCCGCGGTGGGGATCGAGATCCACCGCTTTCTTCAGTTCGGCCACCGCCTGATCGATGCGACCGAGATCGAGCAGCAGCATACCGAGCGTGTCATGGTAGAGCGCCATCCCGGGATTGAGGCCGGTCGCTTCCTGAAGCGAGGACATCGCGAGCGCCGTCTGGCCCTGGCTGATCTGGTTGAGCGCGCGCTCGTAGGAGTTCTGCGCCTGCAGGCGCTGCATCTCGGTGACGCGGCCGGTCGCGCAGGCGGCCAGCAGGCCGCAGAGCGCCAGGATGAGACCAAACGTGCGCTTCGTTGACACCTTGGAACCTCCCATATACCTTTCATAGCGTGCCGACGTACGAATACCAGTGCGAAAAATGTCAGCGGGTGTTCGAAGTCCGCCAGCGGATCACCGAGCCGGCGCTGACCACCTGCGAGGTCTGCGGCGGCCACATCAAGCGCCTGCTGTCCTCGGCGCCGTTCATCCTCAAGGGCGAGGGCTGGTACGTCACCGATTATCCGTCGGAAGCCCGCAGGAAAGCGAAGGAAGCGGAGAAACCCGCCACTAATGGCTCGGGCAAGGGGTCGGACAAGAGCTCGGACAAAGGCGCGGACAAGGGGTCGGCCGACAAGGGCGCGGCGGACAAGCCGGCGGCCTCGAAGAGCGACGCATCGCCGTCCTCGAGCTCCTCGTCGACCGCCTCCGGCTCTACGGGCGCCGCCTCACCCTCCGCACCGGCAAAGAACGACTGACGACGACCGGCGTGCCGCGCCGCGCGCGCAGCCGCGTCGCCGCGCTGCCCTCGCGCACCGCGATCTCGAGCCGTCCGCTCCCTCCGACCAGCGCGCCCGCCTGAGCCGGCATCAGCTCGCCGTAGGTTCCGACGAACGGCAGCGCGCGCCCCGCGATCCGCACGCTGATGGCGCCGAACGACTCGAACGCCTCCGCGCGGATCGACGTCACGAGATTGCCGAAGCGATCGACGTGGAGCACCGTGCCCGCCACCGCGCCGTGCGCCTCGCGCACGGTCGACCAGTGCAGGCGCACGGGATCGTCCACGGGCGGTCCGAGACGCTCGGGCGCCAGGCCGAGCGCCAGGTGCGCCGCCGCGGGCGCGAACACGTCGCGTCCGTGGAACGTGCGGCTCACCGCGCGCAGCCGGTAGTCCGGCGCCGTCAGCTCGAAGGCGCGCCAGTTGCGTCCCTCGAGGAACGGCGTGAAAAGGCCGTTGTCGGGGCCGACGAAGCGCGCGGCGTCGGTGACGACGGCCAGCCCGCGGCGCTCGGTGCCCACGCCGGGATCGACCACCGCGAGGTGCACCGTGCCGGCCGGGAAGAACGGCGCGGCGGCCTCCAGCGCGAGGGCGCCCTCCGTCACGTCGTGCGCCGCCACCTCGTGGCTCACGTCCACCAGCCGGGCCTCGCGCGCGATACCGAGGATCACGCCCTTCATGGCGGCGACGTACGAGTCGCGCGTGCCGAAGTCGGTCGTCAGCGTGACGATGGGCGCCACGTCACCGATCGGGTCACCGGTCGCGGTCGACCACGAAGTCGGCGACGAGGGTGAGCAGCTCGCGCTCCTCCGAGGGCGGAAACACCTCCAGGTCGCGCTTGGCGTCGCGCGCGTAGCCGTGGGCGCGCTCCAGCGCGTACTCGACCCCGTCGTGCGCGAGGACGAGGCACCGGATCTGCTCGATCTCCGCAGGCTCCAGCGCCCGGCGGCGCAGCAGCAGCCGCACGCGGTCGGCCTCCGCCTCGCCCACGCGCTCGAGCATGGCGATGAGCGGCAGCGTGCGCTTGCCCTCGCGGAGGTCGGCGGCGATGGCCTTGCCGAGGCGTCGCTCGTCGGCCACGAAATCCAGCGAGTCGTCGGACATCTGGAAGGCGATGCCGATGTCGAGGCCGTAGCGGGTGAGGGCGTCGAGCTGCGGTCCCTGGACGCCGCCGAGCAGCGCGCCGATGCGGCAGCACGCCGACATGAAGGAGGCCGTCTTCTGCGTGATGATCCGGACGTAATCCGCCTCGGAGGTGAGCCCGCTGCGCTTGAGCTGCAGCTGGTAGACCTCGGCCTCCGTCATCGAGACGGTCGCGCGTGCCAGCGTCTCCATGATCGCGCGGTCGTTGTCGCGCACGAGCAGGGCGAAGGACTTCGAGTACAGGTGGTCGCCCACGAGCACGGAGGCGTCGTCACCCCACTGCGCGTTGGCCGAGGGCTGGCCGCGCCGCAGCGGCGCCTGGTCGACCACGTCGTCGTGAATGAGCGTCGCCGTGTGCAGGAGCTCGACGCCGCAGGCGAGGCGGACGGCGCGCGGGCCGCGGTAGCCGGCCAGACGCGCGGCCAGCAGCAATAAGATCGGCCGGAGCCGCTTGCCGCCCGCGCCGGCGATGTATCCGCCCATCTCCTGGATGAGCGCCACCGGCGAGGCGATCTCGCGCCGGATCTCCGCCTCCACGGCGGCGAGGTCGTCGCCGACGAGGGCGGCGACGCGCTCCTTGAGGACCTGCTCGAGGGTCGGCGCCGACACGCCGGCTACTTCAGGACGACGCGGTCGCGCACCTGCACCTGGGCGCCGGGGGCGAGGCTCTGCACCTCCGCCACCGAGAACCGGTCGCGGATCTCCGTCACGCGTGCGGTTGCGACTTCCTCGTCGAGCTCGCCCAGCAGCTCGCCGGTGACGGGGTGCACGATCGGAATCCGGTCGCGGCGCAGGCTCAGCACGGTGCCGGGCCGGAGGCCGTCGAGATTGGTGAGATCGATCACGACACGCGCGCTGTCGACGTAGACGACGTAGCCGCGCTCGGGCGGCTTCGGCGCCGGCGCGGGGCTGACGGGTGTCGGCACGATTGACGCGGTGGCGCGCGTGGGAGCGGCGGCGAGCGCCGAGCCGCCGCGGTTGGCGGCGGTGGCCTTCGGCGGCTCAGCGGTCTGGTACATCGTGCCCTGGCGCGGGCTGATCTTGCCGCCGCCGGGCGGCGTGCCGTACTTGGCGACGATCTCGGGCTGCGCGATGATCGCGGACTGGCCGCGCAGCAGCGTGGTGATCGTGGTCGGGACCTTGTCCTCCTCGACCCAGACGTACTCGGGCTCGCTCGCCACGTCGCCGAAGCGCGGATTCTTGATGAGGAGCCAGCGCGTCTCCGCGGACTTGATGACGACCGAGGGCTCGCCGGGATCGCGGATGCCGAGAATCTTCTTCGTCATGGCGCAACCGGGGAGGGCGACGGCGGGCAGGAGTAGCCAGACGAGGTACCGCATCTTCATGCGGCGTGGAGCATAGCACATCGGGTCAGTCCTCGACGGGGGGTTCCCAGGGAAAGCGCTGCTCTTCCACCGCGCTGTTCGGCAGCAGGTTGAGGCGCCGCGAGAAGAGGGCCATCCCCGTGATGGCCGAGATGTAGGTGACGTCGAGGGTGACGGCGCCGCGGCGCTCGAGGAGCACGGGCACCACCCAGCCCGCGACGTCGAGGTTTTTCGCCGCGCGTACGGCCCACTCGGGCCGCGCCAGCATCTCCTCGACGCGCAGGCCGCCGCCCGCGAAGATGTCGCCGACCGCGATCGGGTCCACCACCTGGAAGCGCTTGCTCCGCTCCAGCACCGTGCCGATGAGGTACGGCACGCGGCGCAGGTCGGCCGCGGCCGTCGTCATGTCGAGCACGGGCGCGACGGCGATCTTGATGCGCCCGCGGGTGATGCGCGCGCCGTCCTCGGCCTGCGGCTTCGGCTTGTCGGGCGCGGCGACGAACGCCGCCACCGCGAATTCCGGCTGCACGCGGCGCACCTGGGCCCAGCCGAGCACGTCCTCGTAGCGACCGAGCGGCCGGCCGGTGAGCGGGTGCGCGAACGGCGCGCCCTTGCGGAAGATCGTGTACTCCTGCCCCACCTGCGCCCCACGCGCGGCGCCGATGTCCAGGAAGACCTCGTCGCCGTCGAGCGACACGACGATGCCCTCGACGGGCTGGAAGGCCTGGATGAACTCGTCGGCCATCAGCATGAACGTCCCGCCGATGCGGTCGGCGAGACCGGCGGCGGCCGGCCCCGCGGTCATGGCCGTCGCGAGCAGGACCGCGGCGAGCATGGCCCCGGCCAGGAGGGCGCGCCGCATCAGAACGTCACGGAGGGCTGGTGCGCGCCGAACACCGCGCGCAGCCGGTGGCAGATCTCGCCGAGCGTCGCCGCCTGCTCCACCGCATCGACGATCAGCGGCATGAGGTTGGCCGGGCCGCGCGCGCCCGTCTCCAGCGCGTCGAGCGCGCGCGCGGCACGGTCGGCGTCGCGACTCTTGCGCACACGCGCGACGCGCTCGGCGAGCGCCTCGCTCACGCCCGGGTCGACGGCAAAGCGCGCGGCCAACGGCTCGTCGTCGGTGACGAACTCGTTGACGCCGACCACCACACGCCTCTTGTCCTCGACCTCACGCTGCCAGCGGTAGGCCGCGTCCTGGATCTCGCGCTGCATGAAGCCGATGGCCTGCACGGCGCCGCCCTGCTCGTCGATCCGCGTGATGTAGGCCTGCGCCGCCTCCTCGATGTCCCGCGTCAGGCGCTCGACGGCGTAGGAGCCACCCAGAGGGTCGACGGTGTCGGCCACCCCGGACTCGTGGGCGAGGATCTGCTGCGTGCGCAGCGCGATGCGCACCGCGCGCTCGGTGGGCAGCGACAGCGCCTCGTCCATCGAGTTCGTGTGCAGCGACTGGCAACCGCCGAGCACGGCCGCCAGCGCCTGCACGGTCACCCGCACGATGTTGTTCTCGGGCTGCTGGGCGGTGAGCATGCTGCCGGCCGTCTGGGCGTGAAAGCGCAGCGTCTGCGAGCGGGGATCGCGCGCGCCGAAGCGCTCGCGCATGATGCGCGCCCACAACCGGCGCGCCGCCCGGAACTTCGCGATCTCCTCGATGAGGTTGTTGTGCGCGTTGAAGAAGAACGACAGCTGCGGCGCGAAGGCGTCCACCTCGAGCCCGGCCCGGCGGGCCGCCTCGACGTACGCGATGCCGTTGGCGAGGGTAAACGCCACCTCCTGCACCGCGGTACAGCCGGCCTCGCGGACGTGGTACCCGGAGATCGAGATGGTGTTCCAGCGGGGCACCGCCTCGCGGCAGTACGCGAAGACGTCGGTGACCAGTCGCATCGAGGGCCCGGGGGGAAAGATGTAGGTGCCCCGCGCGATGTACTCCTTGAGGATGTCGTTCTGAGTGGTGCCCGACAGCGTGGTCGGGCTCACGCCCTGGCGGCGGGCGACGGCGACGTACAGGGCGAGGAGGATCGACGCGGTGGCGTTGATCGTCATCGACGTGGACACGCGGTCGAGCGGGATGCCCTCGAACAGGTCCTGCATGTCCTCCAACGTCGCGATGGACACGCCGACCTTCCCGACTTCCCCGCGTGCGATGGGATGGTCGGGGTCGTATCCCATCTGGGTCGGAAGATCGAACGCGACTGACAGTCCCGTCTGCCCCTGGTCGAGCAG
>QHSB01000525.1 GCA_003220335.1 Candidatus Rokuibacteriota bacterium | reverse complement strand
CGGCCCTTCGCGATCGCCGTCGATCGGGCGCGGCTCGGCTGGCTGCCGCTGCCGCGACTGCTCGTCGACTGGGTGGTCCGCAACTACGATCCGACGCCACAGATCGCGAACCGGCTGACCTTTCCGGTGGCGATCGCGCCCGTCAGCGTCACCGAGCAGGCGATCCGGGTGGGAAACTGAGCGGTGGCGACGGAGAGTCGCGCGGCCAAGCAGGCGCGGGCGAAGCAGATCCTCGATCTCCTCGCCCGCGCGTATCCCGAGGCGAAGATCGCGCTCGAGTTCCGGACGCCGTTCGAGCTGCTCGTCGCCACGATCCTGTCCGCCCAGTGCACGGATGAGCGCGTGAACATGGTGACGCCCGCGCTCTTTCGCAAGTATCCGACCGCGCGCGAGCTGGCGCGGGCGCGCACGCCGAGCCTCGAGAAGGAGATCCGGTCGACCGGATTCTTTCGCGCCAAGGCGCGCTCGCTGCTCGGCATGTCGAAGGCGCTCGTCGAGCGCCACGGCGGCGAGGTGCCCGAGACGCTGGAGGCCCTCGTCGAGCTGCCGGGCGTCGGGCTGAAGACCGCCAACGTGATCATCGGCAACGCCTTCGGCGGTCAGGCCCTGGCCGTGGACACGCACGTGTTCCGCGTCTCGCAGCGGCTCGGCCTGGCGCGCGCGGACGATCCCAACGAGATCCACGACCAGCTCGTCGCGCTGCTGCCTCGCGACTCGCTCACGCAGGCGACGCACCTGCTCATCACGCACGGCCGGCGCACGTGCGTGGCGCGGAAGCCGGCGTGCCCCGTCTGCCCGCTGCGGACGCTGTGCCCCTGGCCGCACAAGACGGGCGCGCCCGCCGGCCGCACGCCCGCCCGTCGCACGTGAGCACCGGACGCGTGAGCAGCAACGAGGAGCTGCTCGCGCTCCAGCGCGCGCTCTACGAGTCGCGCAACCCGACGCGCCGGTGGCTGCACTGCACGCGGCGCGACTGGATCGCCGGGCGGCTGACGCGGCTGGCCGCCGACGGACGACGCGCCGCGCTGGAGGTCGGCCCCGGCTCCGGCGTCTACGTCCCCCTGCTCGCGCGGCTCTTCGAGCGCGTCACGGTGACCGACGTGCACCACGCGTACCTGGATGCCGCCCGCGTCCTCGCCGCCGACCATCCGAACGTCGCCGTCGTCCAGGACGACATCCGGCAGCCGGCGCTGCCTGCCGCGTCGTTCGACGTCGTGCTGTGCACCGAGGTGATCGAGCACGTCGTCGAGTCGCGCGCGGCGCTGGCGGGCATGCGGCGGCTGCTGCGGGCGGGCGGCGTGCTGGTCCTGTCGACGCCGCAGCGTTACAGCCCGCTCGAGGTCTGCTCGAGGATTGCGCTCCTGCCCGGCGTGATCGACGTCGTCCGTCGCATCTACCGCGAGCCGATCCTGCCGACGGATCACGTGAACCTCATGACCGCGGCCGAGGCGCGGCGACAGCTGCGAGAGGCTGGCTTCGAGATCCGTGAGTCCCACAAGTCGGGCCTCTATGTCCCGGTGCTCGCCGAGGCGGGCGGCGAGTGGGGCCGGCGTCTGGCCGCGTGGCTGGAGCGCCGGCTCTCCCAGGGACCGCTCGACCGGCTGCTGTGGACCCAGTACTACGTGGCGGTCGCGGGCGCTCGGGATTGACAGAGGGCCCTGGCGTCCGCTATCATCCCTCGTTGCGATTTCTGCCGGTAGAACGCCTATTTAGAGCCGCAAATCAGCCGAAAGGGCCGCGATGAGCGAGATCGAGCGCAAGTGGTACGTCGTCGACGCCAAGGGGCAGGTGCTGGGACGCCTGGCCACCCAGGTGGCGACGATCCTCCGAGGCAAGCACAAGACGACCTTCGCTCCGCACCTCGACGTGGGTGACCACGTGGTCGTGCTGAACGCGGCGAAGGTCCACCTCACCGGCCGCAAGCTCAAGGACAAGCGGTACCGCTGGCACACCGGCTACATCGGCGGTCTCAAGGACGTCTCCGCCGAGCAGATGCTCGACAAGCATCCCGAACGGGTGATCGAGTGGGCCGTCCAGGGCATGCTGCCCAAGAACCGGCTCGGCCGCGCGATGGCGAAGAAGCTGAAGGTCTATCGCGGCGCGGAGCACCCGCACAGCGCTCAGCAGCCGACCGCGCTCGCGTTGCGGACGTCTCGTTCATCCACGTCGGCGGAGGGTCGATAGATGGTGGCGGTGCTCGACAGGTTCTACGGCACCGGACGGCGCAAGACGTCCGTGGCGCGCGTCTGGATCAAGCCCGGCGCGGGGCGGATCGTCGTCAATCGGCGCGCGTTCGAGGACTACTTCCCGCGCGAGACGCTGCGGATGATCATCGCGCAGCCGCTGGCCATCACGAACACGGTGGGCCAGTTCGACGTGCTCGCCACCGTCAAGGGCGGCGGGCCCACCGGTCAGGCTGGCGCCGTCCGTCACGGGCTGGCGCGCGCGATCGCGCGCTTCGACGACAAGCTGCGGCAGCCGCTCAAGAAGGCGGGGCTCCTCACCCGCGATCCGCGCGCGCGCGAGCGGAAGAAGTACGGCCAGCCGGGTGCCCGCCAGAAGTTCCAGTACAGCAAGCGGTAACGTGGGCGGCGTAACCTCCATCCGCGTCGCGGTCGCCGGCGCCAGCGGCTATATGGGCGCCGAGCTGCTGCGGCTCCTGCTCGTGCACCCGCGGGTGACGATCGTCGGCGTGACCTCCGAGCGGCTCGCCGGCGAGGCGATCGGTACGGTCTATCCGCACCTGCGCGGCCTCTCCGACGTCAGGTTCCACGAGCTCGATCCCGAGTGGCTGGCGGGCGTGTGCGACGTCGCGTTTCTCGCCCTGCCGCACATGGAGTCGCAGAAGGCCGTGCCCGTCCTGCGCAAGAAGGGCCGGAAGGTGATCGACCTCTCGGCCGACTACCGCCTGCACGACGCCGCGGACTACACGACCTGGTACAAGACGCCCCACATCGATCCGACCGGGCTCGCGGAGGCGGTCTACGGACTGCCGGAGCTGCACCGCAAGACGATCGCGGCGGCCTCGCTCGTCGCCTCGCCCGGCTGCTATCCTGTCGGCGCGATCCTCGCGACGGCGCCCCTGCTCAAGAGCGGGCTGGCGCGGCTCGAGGGCATCGTGATCGACGGCAAGTCGGGCGTGAGCGGCGCCGGCGCGCAGGGCCGTAAGGTCGACCCGATGTATCTCTACACCGAAGCCAACGAGAACGTGCAGGCGTACTCGATCGGCGGTCTGCATCGCCACACCGCGGAGATGGAGCAGGAGCTGTCGGCGCTCGCGGGCGGGACGGTGCGCGTGTCGTTCACACCGCACCTGCTGCCGCTCACGCGCGGCCTCTTCACCACGGCCTCGGTGCCGCTGGCCACCTCGCTGCATACGGCGGACCTCGTGAACGTGTACCGCGAGTTCTACGCGGGCGAGCCCTTCGTCCGCGTGCTAGGTGACGGCGAGCGGCCCACCACGCGGGCAGTGGCTGGCTCTAATTTCTGCGACGTGACTGTGGTCGCCGACGCGCGCACCGGGCGTGCCGTGTGCGTCTCCGCGATCGACAACCTCGGCAAGGGTGGCTCGGCCAACGGCGTGCAGAGCCTCAACATCCTCTTCGGCTGGCACGAGCGGACCGGCCTCGAGGCGCCGCCGGTGTACCCCTGAGCCGCGCCGCGAGCGGTCGATGACCGGGGACATCGAGTGGCTTGAGGGCGGCGTCACGGCCGTTCCCGGCATCCTCGCCGGCGGCGTGGAGGCCGGCATCAAGCCCAGCGGCAAGAAAGACCTCGCGCTGATCCACTCGCCCTCGCCCGCGCGCTCCGCGGCCGTGTTCACGACCAATCAGGTGAAGGGCGCGCCGGTGCTGGTGTCCATGGAGCACGCGCGCGGCGGCGCGCTGCAGACCATCGTGGCCAACAGCGGCTGCTCGAACGTCTGCAACGGCGAGCGCGGCCTCAAGGACGCCCGCGAGATCGTGAAGCAGGTCGCCGACCTGTTGCGCGTCCCGGCCTCGCACGTGCTCATCGGCTCCACCGGCGTCATCGGCCACCCGCTGCCGATGGACAAGATCCGCGCGGCCATTCCGAAGCTCGTGAAATCGCTGTCGCCGCAGGGGGGCCGCGCGGCGGCCGAGGCCATCCTCACCACCGATACGCGCACGAAGGAAGCGGCGCTGCGCTGCGAGATCGGCGGGCGGACGGTGACCTTCGGCGGCATCGCCAAGGGTGTCGGCATGATCGAGCCGCACCTGGCCACGATGTTCTGCTTCGTCACCACCGACGCCGCGGTGGCGCGCGGGGCCCTCGACCCGATCCTCAAGCGTTCGGTCGACCGCTCGTTCAATCGGATCACGGTGGACAGCGACACGTCGACCAGCGACACGGTGGCGGTCATCGCCAACGGCCTCGCCGAGAACACGCCCGTCGACCGCGGCGGCCGCGGCACGCGCGACTTTGCCCTGGCTCTGGAGGCGTTGACGGGCCGGCTGGCGCGCATGCTCGTGCAGGACGGCGAGGGCGCCACCAAGCTCGTGTCGATCACCGTGCGGGGCGCAGCCAGCCGCCGCGACGCGCTGGTCGCTGCGCGCAGCGTGGCCAACTCGCCACTGGTGAAGACGGCCATCAACGGGCAGGACCCCAACTGGGGGCGCATCATGATGGCGCTGGGGAAGTCGGCGGCCCGCGTCGAGCAGGACAAGGTGGCCATCGGCTTCGCCGACGAGCGGCAGAGCGAGCGGCTGGTCGAGGGGGGGATGCTCCGCGACGGCGTGCTTCTGTCGAGGGTTCGCGAGATCATGGGTGGACAGGCCTACGACATCACCATCGACCTCGGGATCGGGCGGGGCGAGGAGCGCGTCTG
>QHSB01000524.1 GCA_003220335.1 Candidatus Rokuibacteriota bacterium | reverse complement strand
CACGGCAAGACGACGCTGACGGCGGCGATCACGAAGGTGCTGCACACGAAGAACGCCAAGATCGCGGTGCGGGAGTACGGGTCGATCGACAACGCGCCGGAAGAGCGGGAGCGGGGGATCACGATCGCGGTGGCGCACGTGGAGTACGAGACGGACAAGCGGCACTACGCGCACATCGACTGTCCGGGGCACGCGGACTACATCAAGAACATGATCACGGGGGCGGCGCAGATGGACGGCGCCATTTTGGTGGTGGCGGCCAACGACGGGCCGATGCCGCAGACGCGGGAGCACGTGCTGCTGGCGCGGCAGGTGAACGTGCCGTTTCTGGTGGTGTTCATGAACAAGGTGGACATGGTGGACGACCCGGAGATTTTGGATCTGGTGGAGCTGGAGGTGCGGGAGCTGCTCAAGAAGTACCAGTTTCCGGGGGACGAGGTGCCGGTGGTGCGGGGGTCGGCGCTGCAGGCCAACGAGAAGCCGGAGGATCCGAAGGCGGCGGCGGCGATCTGGAAGCTGATGGAGGCGGTGGACAGCTACATTCCGACGCCGCCGCGGCCGGTGGACAAGCCGTTTCTGATGCCGATCGAGGACATTTTTTCGATCACGGGGCGGGGGACGGTGGTGACGGGGCGGGTGGAGCGCGGGGTGGTGAAGGTGGGGGAAGAGATCGAGATCGTGGGGATGGCGGACACGCGCAAGTCGGTGGTGACGGGGGTGGAGATGTTCCGCAAGCTGCTGGACGAGGGGCAGGCGGGGGACAATATTGGGGCGCTGCTGCGCGGGGTGGACAAGGACGATGTCCAGCGCGGGCAGGTGCTGGCCAAGCCGGGCTCGATCAAGCCCCACAAGAAGTTCAAGGCGGAAGTGTACGTGCTGACCAAGGAAGAGGGGGGGCGGCACACGCCGTACTTCAACGGGTACCGGCCGCAGTTCTACTTCCGGACGACGGACGTGACGGGGGTGTGCACGCTGCCGGCGGGGACGGAGATGGTGATGCCGGGCGACAACGTGACGATGGCGATCGAGCTGATCACGCCGATCGCCATGGAGAAGGAGCTGCGGTTCGCCATCCGGGAGGGTGGGCGGACGGTGGGCGCGGGCGTCGTCACCGAGATCGTCGAGTAAGCGATGCCCCGCGAGATCATCGCGCTCGGCTGCACGACGTGTCAGCGCCGCAACTACACGACGACCAAGAATCGGCGCACGCATCCGGACCGGCTGGAGCTGAAGAAGTTCTGCCGTTGGTGCAGGAAGCACACGCCGCACAAGGAGACGAAGTAAGGGCGTAGGGGTGTAGCTCTAACGGCTAGAGCACCGGACTCCAAATCCGGGGGATGGGGGTTCGAATCCCTCCACCCCTGCCACTTCGTGCGAGGTCGAGAGAGACGATGGGGATCGTGACGCGGATCAGGGAGTTCGTGCAGGAGGTCCTCGCGGAGTTCCGCAAGGTCACCTGGCCGAGCCGTCAGGAGCTCATCAACTCCACGACCATCGTGATCGTGGTGACGGTGGTGCTCGCGTTTTTCCTGGGCGGTGTGGATATCGCGCTGTCCAAGGTGGTGGAAAGGATTCTTCGATGAGCAGTGAAGCGGCGCCGGTCGCGGACGGTAACGGCGCGAACCGGCAGTGGTTCGTCGTCCACACCTACTCGGGCTTCGAGAACAAGGTGGCGGAGGCGATCCAGTCGCGCGCCAAGATCTTCGGCATGGGCGAGAAGATCACGCGCGTGCTCGTCCCGACCGAGAAGGTGGTCGAGGTCCGCAACAAGCAGAAGCGCGAGACCGAGCAGAAGTTCTTCCCGGGCTACGTCCTGGTGGAGATGGAGCTGACCGACGACACGTGGCACCTCGTGCGCAGCACGCCGAAGGTCACGGGCTTCGTCGGCTCCGGCAACAAGCCGGTCGCGCTGTCGCCGGAGGCGGTCGACGAGATCATGCGCAACATGGAAGCGGGCGCCGAGAAGCCCAAGCCCAAGTCCGTGTTCCAGCGCGGCGACAAGGTGCGCGTCATCGACGGGCCGTTCGTCAACTTCCAGGGTTCGGTGGAGGACATCAACCCCGAGCGCGGGCGGATGAAGGTCTCCGTACCGGTTTTCGGGCGCCCGACGTCGGTCGAGCTCGAGTACTACCAGGTGGAGCGACTCTAGTGAAGAAAGTCCAGGCGGTGGTGAAGCTGCAGATTCCGGCCGGCAAGGCGAACCCGTCGCCGCCGGTGGGGCCGGCGCTCGGTCAGCACGGCGTCAACATCATGGAGTTCTGCAAGGGCTTCAACGCGCAGACCAACAACCAGGAAGGGTTGATCCTGCCGGTGGTGGTGACCATCTACCAGGATCGGTCCTTCACGTTCATCGTGAAGACGCCGCCGGCGGCCGTGCTGCTCAAGCGCGCGGCCGGCATCGCGAAGGCGTCGGCGGTGCCGCACAAGGACAAGATCGGCAAGGTCACCCGGCAGCAGGTGCGCGAGATCGCCCAGACCAAGCTGGTGGACCTCAACGCGCACTCGATCGACTCCGCGATGCGGATCATCGAGGGCACCGCCCGCAGCATGGGCATCGATGTGGTTTAGCGAGCCGCCGCCCTTCGAGGGCGAGGCGAGCACGATAACTGGCGAGCGAGCCGCCGCCCCTTCGAGGGCGCGGCGAGCACTGTGATTGGTTAGCGAAGGGAAGAGGACACGGACATGGCGACGGTCGTGAGCAAGCGGTACGACGCGGCGGCGGCGAAGGTCGATCCCGCGAAGCCGTACTCGGTCGAGGAGGCCATCGGGACGCTCAAGGGCATGCCGGCGGCGAAGTTCGACGAGTCGGTCGATCTCTCCTTCCGGCTCGGCGTCGATCCGAAGCACGCCGACCAGATGGTGCGCGGCGCCGTGGTGCTGCCGCACGGCATCGGCAAGACCGTGCGCGTCGCCGTCTTCGCCAAGGGCGAGAAGGAGCGCGAGGCGCGTGAGGCGGGCGCCGACGTCATCGGCGCCGAGGACCTGGTGGAGAAGGTCCAGGGCGGCTTCATGGAGTTCGACACCACCATCGCGACGCCGGATCTCATGGGACAGGTGGGCCGGCTCGGCAAGGTGCTGGGCCCCCGCGGCCTCATGCCGAACCCGAAGCTCGGCACGGTGACCTTCGACATCGGCCGCGCGGTGCGCGAGGCGAAGGCGGGCAAGGTCGAGTTCCGCGTGGACAAGGCCGGCAACATCCACACGCCGATCGGCAAGCGGTCGTTCACGACCGAGCAGCTGGCCGCCAACGCGCTGGCGCTGATCGAGGCCATCGTGCGCGCGAAGCCGGCGGCGGCGAAGGGCACCTACCTCCGCACGCTGAGCGTGTCCGCGACGATGAGCCCGGCGGTGCGGATCGACGCCCAGGCGGTCGCCAACCTCTTCAAGAAGGCCACCGGCTAGGGCGAGGGAGAGACCGTGCCTACGCAAGAGAAGGTCGAGAGCGTCGAGGATCTGAAGCGGCGCCTGAGCGGTGTGAAGACGGTGCTCCTCGCGGAGTACCGCGGGCTCACCGTCCAGCAGCTGAGCGACCTGCGCAAGCAGCTGCGCTCGGTGTCTGCCGAGTACAAGGTCGTCAAGAACCGGCTCGCGAAGCTGGCGCTGTCGCCGGATCTGGCCGGGGTGAAGAGCCTCCTCAAGGGACCGACCGGGATGATCATCTCGAAGGCCGACCCCGTCGCCGTCGCCAAGGCGCTGCACGCGTTCGCCAGGACGAACCAGGCGCTCGTGATCAAGGCAGGCTACGTCGAGGGCCAGATGCTGCAGCCGGCCGGGCTGAAGGCGCTCGCCGACCTGCCGTCGAAGGAGGCGCTGCGCGCGCAGATCGTCGGCGCCATCCAGGGCCCGCTGGCCCAGCTGGTCGGCCTGCTGCAAGCGCCGCAGCGCGAGCTCGTGTACGTCCTGTCGCAGCGCGGCAAGGACGCGGAACAGACCGCGACGGCATGACGGTGGAGTCTCGACGGTAGTCGCAAGACAGAATTCGGCGGGCGTGGTGATTCGGGACAGAGAATTCAGCGGGCGCGTGAGTCGCCCGACCGTCGAGGGCCGGAGCCCTGCGAAGGCCCTCCGACGGCGAATATAAAGGAGACGCAATGGCCAACATCGAACAGATCGCCGATGAGCTGGGCAAGTTGACGGTGCTCGAGGCATCGCAGCTCAGCAAGCTGCTGCAGGAGCAGTGGGGCGTGTCCGCCGCCGCGCCGATGGCGGTGGCCGCCATGCCGGGGGCGGCCGGGGCGGCGGCCGGCGGCGCCGCCGCCGTGGAGGAGAAGACGGAGTTCGACGTCATCCTCGGAGCGGCCGGCGACAAGAAGATCCAGGTCATCAAGGTCGTGCGCGAGCTCACGGGGCTCGGCCTGAAGGAGGCCAAGGACCTCGTCGACGGCGCGCCGAAAGCGGTCAAGGAGAAGGTGACCAAGGCCGAGGCCGAGGACATGAAGAAGAAGCTCGAGGAGCAGGGAGCGACGGTCCAGGTCAAGTAGTCCCTCGCGGGGGAACGACCGGGAGCGAACCCTCATTCTCAGGAGAATGTGAATGGCAGGCACGATTCAGTGCGGGCGGCGCAGCCGCAAGGACTTCGGAAAGATTCCGTCGATCGTCGAGATCCCGAATCTGATCGAGGTCCAGAAGCGGTCGTACGAGACGTTCTTGCAGAAGGACGTCCAGCCCGACCGTCGCGAGGAGATCGGATTGCAGGCGGTGTTCAAGTCGGTGTTTCCGATCGCCGACTACAACGACAACGCCCTGCTGGAGTTCGACTCGTATCACTTTGGCGATCCGAAGTACACGGTCGAGGAATGCCACGACCGCGGCATGACATTCGCGATCCCGCTCAAGGTGACGCTGCGCCTCGTGGTCTTCGACCACGACAAGGAAGCGAAGACGAAGACGATCCGCGAGCAGCGCGGCCAGGAGGTCTACCTCGGCGAGCTGCCGCTGATGACCGATAAGGGCACGTTCATCATCAACGGCACCGAGCGCGTGGTGGTGAGC
>QHSB01000523.1 GCA_003220335.1 Candidatus Rokuibacteriota bacterium | reverse complement strand
GTCGCCCGCCGCCTTGTGGTACGAGCAGCGGTTGTCCCAGATGACGATGTCGCCCTTGCGCCACTTGTGGCGGTACTCGCCGGCGGGCTGGATCATGTAGCCGGTCAGCTCGTCGATCAGCTCGTCGCTCTCCCCCGCCTCCACGCCCTCGATGCGCAGGATCTTGCCCGGATCGAAGTAGAGGCCCTTGCGCCCCGTCTCCGGATGCGTGCGGATGATCGGGTGGAAGACGGGTGTCCAGTCACGGTCCTCCTCGTTGAGGAGGGCGGTGGCCTTGCGGCGGCCCCCGTAGGTGAAGGCTCCCTTCCGCCCCTCCAGGCGCTGCTTCAGCCGGGGCGGCAGCGCCTCGTAGGCCGCGTACATGCTGGCGAAGAACGTGTCGCCGCCCGAGCTCGGCACGGCGAGGGCATAGAGCTGGGTCGCCTTGAACGGCTCCTGATCGTAGGCGCCATCGGTGTGCCAGCCCTCGGCGCCGCGGCGATAGATCGCCTGATCGAGCTGGCCGTCGGGCCCGAACTTGTTGACGCCCAGCAGGGTGATCTCGGGATAGTCGGGGTGGCGCGTCATCTTCGAGGGATGTGGGTGCACGACCCCGAAGCGGCGGCTATAGCGGAGGAAGTCCTGGATCTCGAGCTGCTGACCCGGCACCACGAGGACGTTGGAATCCAGCCACGCGCGATAGATGGCGGCGAAGCCCGCGTCGTCGAGCTTCCTGACGTCGACTCCGTGGATCTCCGCGCCTATCTGCGGCCCCAGGCGGCGAACCTCGATCATCGCTACGTCCTCCTGTCGTGGTCCCAACGAACCCAGCAGAACCGGCTCACTTGAACGCGGGCATCACCTCGTGCGTCAGGAGCTGGAGGCTTCGCGTCTCGAGCTCGGGCGGAATGCGGCCGCCCGGATTCAGCTCGGCCACGACGCCGTCGAGCCCCAGCTCTTCCCGGAGCTCGCCGAGCCGATCGATCACGCTCGCCGCGGTGCCGAACACCACTTTCTTGGCGAGGATGTCGTCGTAGGACAGATTGGCCATGCGCTCGGCCTGGAAATGCCGTCGATCGGCGGGACCGGCGCCGGCGCGGCCAACCGCCGAGCGCGCCAGCTCGGTCTGGCGAGCGAAGAAGGCCGCGAGGCTCTCGCGAGGCTCTTCCCGGGCGCCTTCGGCGGTGGGGGAGACGTAGACGGGGATGCGGAGATAGACGCTGGGCTCCCCCGGATGGCCCGCCTCGCGCCAGGCTTGCCGGTACGGCGCGAGCTGAACCTGCAGGTCGGGGATCTCCGTGGCGCGGAGCCCGACGAAGATGGGCAATCCCATCCGGCCCGCCGCGGGAAAGGTCTCCTCGCTCGTGGCCGCCATGCGAATGGGCGGGTGGGGATCCTGATACGGGCGCGGCGCCACCGTGGCATTGTTGACGCGATAGAACTCGCCCTCGTAGCTGAAGGGCTCGCCCTTCCATCCCTGACGGATGATCTCCAGCGCCTCGCGGAATCGCGCCTGGCTCTCGCCGTAGGGCACGCCATAGATGTCGTAGGTGCGGACGACACCGCTGCGGCCGATGCCGAACTCGAAGCGGCCCTCGCTGATGTGATCGACGGTCGCGACCTCCTCGGCGATGCGCAGGGGATGGTTCAGCGGAAGGACCTGGACGGCCGTCCCCACCCGCAGCCGGCGGGTGCGGCTCGCGACCGCGCTCGCCACCTGGAGCGAGGAGGAGATCACCGAGCGCGTCGGGGTGAAGTGGATCTCGCCCAGCCAGACGCAGTCGATGCCCAGGGTGTCGGCCCGCTCCGCCAGCTCGAAGACGTCGCGGAAGGCCGAGGTCTGGCTCGCCCCCTGACGCATCTCCTCGACGAAGAGCCCGAAGTGCACGGCCTTAGGATACCTCCACGCCGGCGAGCTGCAGCTCCTGGGCGCGGTGGCAGGCGACGAAGCGGGCGGGAGCGATCTCCTGCCACGCCGGCGCCTGGGCCCGGCACACGTCGATCGCGTACGGGCAGCGGGGATGAAAGTAGCAGCCGCTGGGAGGCGCGGCGGGATTCGCCACCTCGCCCTGCAGCACGATGCGCCGCGAGCGTGTACGGGGATCGGGCTCCGGAACGGCGGACAGCAGCGCCGCCGTGTACGGATGCTTGGGCGCGCTGAACAGCGCCTCGGTCTCCGCCAGCTCCACCATGCGTCCGACGTACATCACGGCCACGCGGTTGCTGACGTGGCGGACGACGCTCAGGTCGTGGGCCACGAACAGATAGGTCAGCTGGAACTCGGCCTGCAGGTCGATCAAGAGATTCAGGATCTGGGCCTGGACGGAGACGTCCAGCGCGGACACCGGCTCGTCGGCGACCACCAGGCGCGGCTGCAGGGCCAGCGCGCGCGCGATGCCGATGCGCTGGCGCTCGCCGCCGCTGAAGGCGTGGGGGAAGCGCCGCATGTACTCCGGCCGGAGTCCCACCCGGCGCAGCAGGTCCGCCACGCGTGCCTCACGCTCCCGCCGGCTCCTCATGCCGTGCACCAGCAGCGGCTCGCCGACGAGGTCGAGCAGCGTCATGCGCGGATTGAGCGAGGTGAACGGATCCTGGAAGATCATCTGCATCTCGCGACGCAGCGCCCGCAGCTGGGAGGGACGCAGGCGGCCCATCTCGATCTCCGCGCCGTCCGCGGTCCGGACGAAGATCTCGCCCGCGGTGGGCTCGATGGCTCTGAGGATGCAGCGCGCGGTGGTGGTCTTGCCGCAACCGCTCTCGCCGACGAGGCCCAGCGTCTCGCCCTCGTCGATGTGAAAGTCGATGCCGTCGACCGCGCGGACGTGGCCCACCGTCTTCTTCCAGAAGCCCTTGCGGATCGGAAAGAGCTTCCGCAAGCCCGCGACTCGCAGCAGCGTCGTGTGACGAATCACTCGTAGAGGAAGCAGCTCACGGCGTGGTGGTCGCCGACGGGCCGCAGGCTCGGCGTGCGTCGATCGCACGTGCCGGCCATGAAGCTTTCACAGCGCGGGTGAAAGGGACACCCCGTCGGCCGGTCGTAGGGATGCGGCACGGCGCCCGCGATCGGCGTCAGGCGCTCCCGCGAGCGGACGCGCATGCGGGGGATGGAGCGCAGGAGCGCCCGCGTATATGGATGGCGCGGGGCGTGGAAGATCGCATCGACGGGCGCCCGCTCGACCACGCGGCCCAGGTACATCACCGCCACGTCGGTGGCCATCTCGGCCACCACGCCGAGGTCGTGGGTGATGAGCATGATGGCCATGCCGTCTTCGCGCTGCAGCTGACGCATCAGCTCGAGGATCTGCGTCTGGGTGGTCACGTCGAGGGCGGTCGTGGGCTCGTCGGCGATCAGCAGCGTCGGATGGCAGGACAGCGCCATCGCGATCATGGCGCGCTGGCGCAGGCCGCCGCTCAGCTGATTGGACAGCTGGTCCACGCGCTGCTCCGGCGACGGCACGCCGACTCGCCGCAGCATCTCGATCGCCTTGTCGCGCGCCTCGCGGCGGCTGACCGGCTGGTGGAGCAGGATCGCCTCGACGATCTGGCTGCCGACGCTGTGCACGGGGCTGAACGAGGACATCGGCTCCTGAAAGATGAGTGCGATCTCCGCGCCGCGGATCGCGCGCATCTCGTGGCCGTTCGGCTCGAGCTGCGCCAGATTCACCGTCCGCGCCGGGCCGCCGTTGACCGGAGGCCGGCGAAACCAGATCTCGCCGTCGACGATCCGGCCCGGGCGATCGACGATCCTCAAGATGGATCGCGCGGTCACGCTCTTGCCGCAGCCGCTCTCGCCGACGATGCCGAGCGTCGCTCCCGGCGCCATGTCGAAGCTGACGCCGTCGACCGCCTTCACCAGGCCCTCGTCCTGCGAGAAGTGCGTCTTCAAATTCCGTACGGACAGCAGCTTACCGTCCATACGGATCCGCGGCGTCCCGGAGGCCGTCGCCGAGGAAGTTGAAGGCCATCACGACGATGATCACGGGCACGGCCGGCAGCATCAGCCACGGCGAGATCGCCACCGTCTGGACGTTCTGCGCGTGTTGCAGCAGGACGCCCCAGCTGATCGCAGGCGGGCGCAGGCCCAGGCCCAGGAAGCTCAGCGCCGTCTCGCTGATGATCATCGCGGGCAGGGCCAGCGTGGTGGCGGCGATGATGTGACTCATGAACGCCGGCACCATGTGCACGAAGATCGTCCGCATCTCGCTGCAGCCGACCAGGCGCGCCGAGACGACGAAGTCCTCCTCGCGCAGGGCCAGGAAGCGTCCGCGCACGACGCGCGCCAACTCCGTCCATCCCAGCAGCGAGATGATGATGGTGATCGCGAAGTAGATCTGGAGGACCGACCACTCGCGCGGCAGCGCCGCCGCCAGCCCCATCCACAGGGGGATGGTCGGGATCGACCTCAAGATTTCGATCACGCGCTGGATCAGCGTGTCGGTCATCCCGCCGTAGAAGCCCGAGAGCCCACCCAGCACCACGCCCAGCACGAGGCTCGCGGCCACCCCGAATAGTCCGATGGTGAGCGAGATGCGCGTGCCGTACATCAGCCGCGAGAAGAGATCGCGGCCCTGCACGTCGGTGCCCAGCACGAAGATCGCTCGCGAGGCGTCGAGGCCGGGCTCGACGCCGATCAGGTGCCGCGTCGTGGGGATCAGGCCGAGGAGCCGGTACTCGAAGCCCTCGGCGAAGAACCGGACCGGGATCTTCTGGCCGGGATCGGCCCGATAGACGCGCTTGAAGCTCTGCGGATCGCGCGCGCCCTTGACGGCATAGACGTGGGGGCTGAAGCGCCCGCCGTCGAGCCAGTGGATCGACTGCGGGGGCATCAGCGAGCGCTGCGCCTCGGACGCGTTGGGATCGGCGTAGGCGAGGAAGTCGGCGCCGAGGACGATGCCGTAGAAACCGAGAACGACGATGCCGCCGGCCACGGCCAAACGGTGCTTGCGGAAGCGCCACCACATGAGCTGCCACTGCGAGGCGACGAAGA
>QHSB01000522.1 GCA_003220335.1 Candidatus Rokuibacteriota bacterium | reverse complement strand
TCAGGAACTTGACGCCCTCGCGCTTGAGAATCTCCGCCACCACGGCCGCTGCCTTCATGCGCTGCCTCCTCTTGCCCGTCTCTTTGCCCGGCGGGGCCGGACGTGGGGCATAGTATGCACCCATGAGCCATCGATCGAGCGTGCTCGCCGTGTGTCTCGGCCTGGCCGTGGCCACCCCGGCCGTCGCCCAGAAGCCCGCGGGCTCGCCCACCGCCACCGACCTCATCCGAGCGCTGCAGGGCCGCGAGTTCACGGAAGCGTTCGCCGCCGCCGAGCGTCTGGGCGACTTCGCGGCCCAGCGCGCGCAGGTCGTGCCGGCGCTGATCGATGCCGTGCGCAACCGCGAGTGGGCGAGCTGCAGCGGTGACGTCCGCGACGCCGCCGCCCGCAGTCTGGCCCAGCTGAAGGCCAAGGAGGCCGTCGTCCCGTTGCTCGAGCTCGTCAAGAGCGGCCGGCCGCTCGAGCACGAGTGCGTCGAGTGAGGGTGTTGCCTGCTGGCCGTGACGCCGGCGGACGCGCTCGGAGCGAGGGCCGCCGACCCGTTCTGCGGCAGCGGCGTGCTGGGGGCCATCAACGAGCTGGCGGACTTCTCGCACTCCAAGGCGATCGCGGACCTCATCACCGACGGCAATCCGTCCAAGGACCGGCTGATCCTCACGCTCGGGAAGATCGGCCCGCCGCGCTACGCGAACTTCATCGGCCGCTGGCGCGACGATGCCGAGCCGGAGGTCCGCCGCAGCGTGGCCGACGCGCTCGGCCTCGTCGACAACCCGACGGTCACGATCCCCGTGCTCGTGCAGATGCTCGCGCGCGGCACCGGCGCCGAGGCGTTCGGGGTGAAGTGGGAGGCCGCCCGGTCGCTGCTGAGCGTGGCCAAGCGGCCGGGCGGCGATGCGGTCCGGCCGCGGCTCGTCGCGCTGCTCGGCGAGCCGGACGCGATGACGGTGACGCTGGCCGCGTGGGATCTGGGGCAGCTCGGCGACGCGCGCGGTCTCACGAAGCTGCGCGATCTCACCGGTCATGCCGATCGCCGCGTCCGCCAGGAGGCGGTGCTCGCGCTCGGCGAGCTGCGCGACAAGGGCTCGGCCGACGTGGTGCGGCGCCGGCTGAAGGACGACAGCCTCGCCGTGCGCGCGACGGCGATCCACGCGCTCGGCCGCATCGCCGGCGCACCCGCCGCGGCGGAGCTGCGCGCGGCGACGAACGAGGCGCTCGCGTACGAGGCCCAGCTGGAGGCGCGCAAGCAGCGCGGCGAGAGCGAGGAATCGCTGCGCCAGCGCTACGGGCTGATGGAGTTCGATCTTCGTGAAACGCTGCAACAGGCGCTCGCGCCCTAGAAGAGGAGAGCCATGAGCCGGGGATTCGCCGTCGCCGCCAACGTCAAGGCCGAGGTCATCGCCGCCGCCGCCCGCGAGGCGGAGGCCACCGGATACACGTCCTTCTGGGTCAATCACCCCGGGCCCTTCGACGGGCTCGCGTCGGTGGCCGTCGCCGCCAAGGCGACCCAGAGGATCGCGCTCGGCATCGGCGTGATCCCGCTGCACACGCGCGGGCCGGCATCGATCGTCGAGGGTGCGCGCACGCACGCGCTGCCGCTCGACCGGCTGTGGCTCGGCGTCGGCAGCCCGAATCCCAGATCGCTGGAGCGCGTCCGCGACGGTGTCGCCGCGGTCCGCAAGGAGCTGCGCACGAAGCTCGTCGTCGCCGCGCTCGGTCCCAAGATGTGCCGGCTGGCCGGCGAGATCGCCGACGGCGTCCTGTTCAACTGGCTGACGCCGGAGCACGCGAAGGCGTCCGCCGCGCTCGTGCGCGAGGGCGCGCAGGCTGCGAAGCGTCCGGCGCCGCGCATGTTCGGCTACGTGCGGCTGGCCATGGGCCCGGGCGCCGCGGACCGCGTGGCCAAGGAAGGCGGACGCTACGCGGCGATCCCCGCCTACAAAGCCAACTTCGACCGCATGGGCGTGAAGCCGGAGGCGACGGCGATCGTCGCCGACTCGCCGGCGGAGGTCACGCGCGCGCTCGCGCGCTGGGAGGGCGTGCTCGACGAGGTCATCCTGCGCGCGCTCCCCGCGGACGACGGCGTGGAGTCGACGCTGGCGCTCGTGCGCGCGGCGAAGCCCTAGCGCCCGGGCCTGATCAGGACCACGATGGCGGCGACGCCCTCCAGCAGCATGCAGAGGGCGAGCGGGACCGTGTAGCTGCCCGTCGCGTCACGCAGCACGCCGAGGAGCGCAGGGCCGAACGCGAACGCGTACTGGTTGAACGCCACCACCAGGCTCACCGTGCGCGCGAAGCGCTCCGGCGGGAACTCGCGCTGCACGATGAGGCCGGGCAGCGTCGTGAGATTGCCGACGCCCAGCCCGAAGAGCGCGCACGCGCCGTAGAGAGCCGCCCGCGACGGCGCCGCGAGCAGGACGGCCACACCCAGGATCTGCACGAGCAGGACGGCCGCCGTCACCGCGCGCCGATCCAGCCGGTCCACCACGCCGCCGAGCGCCAGACGACCCATCACGCCCGCCGCGGTCGTGACGCTCACCGCGAGGCCCGCACCGACGGGGCCGAGCAGCGGACCGAGATAGGCGATCTGGTGCGTGATGATGCCGACCTGCGCGAGCAGGCCGAGCGCGAACGGCACGGAGATCGTCCAGAAGTGCGCGCGGCGGAGGACCGAGCGCGCATCGACCGCGCCGGCGGGCGCGGCTCGCGGCGCCGCCGGCGGATCGCCGTCGGGACCGAGGCCGAGGACGGCCGGGCCGCGATGGAGCCAGGCGACGACGGGCGGCAGCAGCACCGCCAGCATCACGACGACGGTCACGCGGACGCCGGCCTCGAACCCGAGCCGCGAGATCAGGAAGAGCAGCAGCGGGACGACCACCACGCCGCCGCCGGTGGCGCCGTTGAAGGCGAGGCTGATCGCGAGGCCGCGGCGGCGCTCGAACCACGGCGCCACGATGACGTTGAGCGCGGCGCCGCTCGTCGCCGCCCAGCCGACCGACATCACCGCGAAGGCGGCGAAGAGATGCCACGGCTCGCGGGCGAGCGTGAGGCCGCTCACCCCGAGCGTCAGCGCCGCCGCGCCGACCAGCACCACGCGTCGGGGACCGAGGCGCTTGTAGGCGTCGCCGACGAAGAGCACGCCCGTCGCGCCGAGCAGGTAGTAGGTGGTGATCGCCGAGGAGATGAGCGACGTCGACCAGCCGTGCCGCGCGCGCAGCACGGCGAGATAGACGCCGGCGCCGTAGAAGCCCAGCCCGAAGCCGAACAGCCCGACGAGGAACGCGACGGCGACGACCTTCCAGCCGTGAAAGAACGGGCGGGCCACGATCCCGCACTCTCGGGGCCGCCCGGCGCCAAGTCAAGCCTGCTAGACTGCGACCCGGCCATGACCGAGGAGATGATCCGCTACTACGCGCGGCGTGCCGGCGAGTACGAGCGCGTGTACGAGATCCCCGCGTGGCAGCCGGGCCTCGCCGAGCTGCGGCGGCGCGTCGCGATGTTCACGGGGCGCCGCGTGTTCGAGGTGGCGTGCGGCACCGGCTACTGGACGGAGATCCTGGCCGGCGTCGCTGCGTGCGTGCACGCGAGCGATCTCAATGCCGAGACGCTGGCGCTGGCGCGCGCCCGGCCGTACCCGCGCGGCAACGTCACGCTCGAGGCGCGCGACGCCTACGCGCGGCACGCCGGGCCGCCGCGCTGGGACGCGGGCTTCGCGGGCCTCTGGCTCTCGCACGTCGACCTCACGCGCATGGACGAGTTCCTCGATGCGTTCCACTCGCACCTGCGGCCCGGCGCCCTCGTCCTGGCGTTCGACGAGAGCGACGACCCGACGCGCCGGTCGCGCGGCAGCCGCGTCGACGCGGCGGGCAACCGCTACGAGGCGCGCCGGCTCGACAACGGCGAGCAGTACGAGATCGTGAAGAACTTCGTCGACGAGCCGCGGCTGCGCGCGGCGCTGGGCGCCCGCGCGCGGCGACTCGCGTACGACGACCTGGGCAGGTTCTGGGTCGCGACCTGGGAGGTGACATGACGGAGCGACCGATCGTCCGCTATCCCGACCCCGCGCTGCAGGTGCTGGACCCGGCTTTCGCGCGCCTGCGCATCGGCAACGCCGGCGTGGAGCGGCTGGCCACGGGGTTCCGCTGGGCCGAGGGGCCGGTGTGGTTCGGCGACCGCCGTCAGCTCCTGTGGAGCGACATCCCCAACAACCGGATCATGCGCTGGGACGAGGAGACGGGCGCCGTCTCCGTCTTCCGCCGGCCGTCCAACAACGCCAACGGCAACACGCGCGACCGCCAGGGCCGGCTCGTCACCTGCGAGCACGAGGCCCGGCGCGTGACGCGCACGGAGTACGATGGCGCGATCACCGTGATCTGCGACCGCTTCGACACCAAGCGGCTCAACTCACCCAACGACGTGGTCGTGAAGTCCGACGACTCCGTGTGGTTCACGGATCCGCCGTTCGGCATCCTGTCCAACTACGAGGGCCACAAGGCGACGCCGGAGCTGCCGACCAACGTCCACCGCGTGGACAGGGCCGGCCGCGCCAGCGTGGTGACCGGCGACGTCCCGCGTCCCAACGGTCTCGCCTTCTCGCCCGACGAATCGCGGCTCTACGTCGTGGCCAGCGGCGACAGCCCGCGCACCATCCGCGTCTTCGACGTGGTCGGCAACGGCACCGCCCTCGCCAACGGGCGCGTCTTCGTCGACTGCGGGCAGGGCGTTCCCGACGGCTTTCGCTGCGACACCGACGGCAACCTCTGGTGCGGGTGGGGCGGCGGCGAGGGCCACGACGGCGTGGTGGTCTTCACGCCCGACGGCACGATGGTGTT
>QHSB01000521.1 GCA_003220335.1 Candidatus Rokuibacteriota bacterium | reverse complement strand
GCGCCGTGGCCTCGCTGTTCGGGGCCAGCATGCCGTCGTTCTGGCTCGGCATCGTGCTGATGGTCGTCTTCGCCCTCTGGCTCGGCTGGCTGCCCGCCTCGGGGATGTATGCGCCACACGGCGGCGGCGACCTGCGCGACCTGCTCAGTCACCTGATCCTCCCCGCCGTCACGCTGGCCGCCGCCTCGGTGACGATCGTCGCGCGCCTCACGCGCAGCGCGATGCTCGAGACGCTCGCCCAGGACTACGTGCGGACGGCGCGCGCCAAGGGAGTCAGCGACCGCGTGGTCGTCTTGCGCCACGGGCTCAGCAACGCGCTGGTGCCCATCGTCACCGTCATCGGCGTGCAGGCCGGCTACCTGCTCGGCGGCGCCGTGCTCACCGAGACGGTCTTCGCGTGGCCGGGCGTGGGAACGCTGATGGTGCAGGGGATCCTCGCGCGGGACTTCCCGCTGGTGCAGGGCTGCGTGCTGGTGGTGGCGCTCTCCTTCGTCCTCGTGAACCTCGCGGTCGATCTGCTCTACGCCTGGCTCGACCCGCGCATCCGCTATGAGTGACGCCGGCGTCGGCGCCGCGCCCGCGGCCGCCCTGCGCGCCGCCGACGCGGCGCGCCGCCGGCGCGCCTTCGGCCGGCTCGCCACGCGCAACCGCCTGGCCGTCCTCGCCGCGCTCGTGCTGATGACCGCGGTGCTGGCGGCATTGCTGGCGCCCTGGCTGCCGCTGGCCGATCCCGACGTGGTGGATACCCCCAACCGTCTACGCCCGCCCCTGGCGGCGGGCCACGCGCTGGGCACCGACGAGTTCGGCCGCGACCTGCTCGCGCGCCTGGTGTGGGGCGCGCGCGTGTCGCTCACGGCGGGCGTGGCGTCGGCGGCGGCGGCCATGCTCGTCGGCGTGACGCTCGGGGTCCTCGGCGGCTTCTACACGGGCTGGATCGAGACCGTCGTCATGCGTCTCACCGACATCCTGATGGCGTTTCCCTATGTGCTGCTCGCCATCGCCATCGTGGCCGGCCTCGGGCCCGGCCTGCGCAACGCGATGGTGGCCATCGCCATCGTCGGCTTTCCGATCTACACACGCCTCGTGCGCGGCGTCGTGCTCTCGCTGCGCGAGCGCGAGTTCGTGGAGGCCGCGCGCGCGCTCGGCGCCAGCGACGCCGTCATCCTCGGCCGCCACGTCCTGCCGCACCTGCTCTCGCCCGTGATCGTGGCCTTCAGCCTCGACGTCGGCGCCAAGATCCTCGCCACGGCGGGGCTGTCGTTCCTGGGCCTCGGCACCCAGCCGCCCACCGCGGACTGGGGCAGCATGCTGGCGACGGGACGCACGTTCGTGATCCTGAGCCCGCACGTCGTCCTGCTGCCGGGGTTGGCCATCTTCGTCATCGTGCTGGCGCTCAACCTCGTGGGCGACGCCGTGCGCGATCTCCTCGACCCGCGCGCGGCCACGCGCTGAGGCGCATGGTGGTATCGTGCAGGCGCCTGGCCAGGAGGGGACGATGAACATCTTCAAGGCGATGGCGGTCAAGGACGTCGCGGAAGTCACCCGGACGATCCCCGTGATCGACTTCGGGCCGGCCTTCAGAGGCGAGCCCGGCGGGCCGGAGGCGGTGGCGGCGCAGGTGCGCCACGCCTGCGAGAGCATCGGCTTCTTCTACCTCGCCGGCCACGGTGTCTCGCCGCGGATCGTGCACGCCGCCTTCGAGGCCTCCCGCGAGTTCCACGCGCTGCCGCTCGAGGAGAAACTGGCGCTCACGCTCAACGAGAACAACATCGGCTACCTGCCGGTGAACCAGAGCATGCAGCGCGCCTCCACCGTGCACAAGGCCACGCGGCCGAACTTCAACGAGAGCTTCTTCATCAGCCACGAGCGCGGCGCCGACCATCCGGACGTGGTGGCGGGCACGCCGCTGCGCGGACGGAACCAGTGGCCGGCGGGGCACGACGGCATGCGGGCCATGATGGTGGCCTACTTCAAGACGATGGAGAGGCTCGGCGAGCGGATCCTGCCCATGCTGGCGCGCTCGCTCGAGATGCCGGAGGATTTCTTCGCGCCGTTCTTCGCCGGCGAGGCGCACATCAACCTACGCTTCCTGCACTACCCGCCCCAGGAGGTCGCCGACGACGAGCAGTTCGGCCAGGGGCCGCACACCGACAACTCGTTCTTCACGATGCTGGCCCGCGAAGAGGTGCCGGGGCTGGCCGTGCGGCTGCCCAGCGGCGAGTGGCTGGCGCCGCCCGTGATCGACGGCACGTTCCTGGTGAACCTCGGCAACGTCATGAAGCGCTGGTCGAACGACCGCTTCCTGTCGACGCCGCACGGCGTGCTGAACGACTCGGGACGCGACCGCTACTCGATCGCGTTCTTCTACAGCCCGAACCCCGACGCGCGCATCGAGGTGCTGCCGACGTGTACGGGCCCTGCCAACCCGCCCCGCTACGAGCCGGCGGTGTACCGCGACCTCGTGCTGCAGTTCTACAACGCCAACTACTTCCACCGGCAGGGATATACGGGCTGAGACTTACCTCCCGAACCAGTCGCGCAGCGGCTTGACGGTGGCGCCGGCCTTGACGAGCGCGTCGCGCACGGCGGCCACGATCTTCTCGGCGCCCGGGCTGTCGCCGTGGATGCAGATGGTGTCGATCTTCGCGTCGATCACCTTGCCGGTGATCGTGCGGACCTTGCCCTCCATCACCATGCGCACGGCCTGGTCCGCCGCCTTCGACGGATCGGAGACGAGCGCGTCCTTGCCGAGCTTGCGCGAGACCAGCTGGCCGTCGTCCGCGTAGACGCGGTCGGCGAAGCCCTCGGCAGCCACGCGGCAGCCTTTCACCTTGCGCGCCTCAGCGTCGTACTTCGTCATGGCCATGGTCATGAGGATGAGGGTCGGATCGAGCTCGACCACCTGCTCGGCGGACGCGCGCCCGAGCGGCAGGTTCTCCTCGAACATGTGGTACTGGATGCCGTGCGCCTTCACGTGCTGCAGCGTGGTGCCCGCGGCCTTCGCGAAGCCGTAGAGCGCGCCCACCTGGTAGCGGTGGATGTCCTTGATCT
Source organism: Candidatus Rokuibacteriota bacterium (assembly GCA_003220335.1). Taxonomy (GTDB): domain Bacteria; phylum Methylomirabilota; class Methylomirabilia; order Rokubacteriales; family CSP1-6; genus AR12. The sequence continues at coordinate 1,606 of QHSB01000521.1, read as the reverse complement.
CCTGCGGCGAGACGTCCATGCGGCGCCGCCCGAAGCCCATGAGATCCGGCAGGCCCGGATGCGCGCCCACCGCCACGCCGTGCTGCACGGCCAGCTCCACCGACCGGCGCATGACGTGCGGATCGCCGCCGTGGAAGCCGCAGGCGATGTTGGCCGAGGTGATGTTCGGCATGATCTCTTCGTCGGCGCCCAGCGTCCAGCGCCCGTAGCTCTCGCCCATGTCGCAGTTGATGTCGATGTGCACGCTCATGAGTCCGGCGCCTCCTGACGATGGCTTGGTGAACGGGAGTATACTGCGCCGCCAGAGGAGGGACCACCATGGGCGCGAAAGCCGAGACGTTGGCGAAGCAGTTCGAGACGAAGGTCCAGGAGGCCACGAAGCTACTCGAGAAGCTCAGCGACGCCGACTGGAAGAAGATCACGTCGGCGGAGAAGTGGCCGGTCTGCGTCGTGGCGCATCACATCGCGATGTCGCACGAGGGGATCGGCAACCTGCTCAAGTCCGCCGCCTCCGGCCAGCACAAGCCGTCGATCGGGATGAGTGACATCGACCAGATGAACGCCAAGCACGCGAAGGAGTTCGCGACCGTCGGCAAGACCGAGACGCTGGCGTTGCACAAGAAGAACGCGGCGGCGGCCGCCTCCCTGGTGCGCGGGCTGGACGACACGGCGCTCGCCCGCTCCGCCGAGGCCCTCAAGGGGATGCCGCCGATGACCACCGAGCAGATGGTGGTCGGTATCCTCTGCGGCCACATCGACGAGCACGTCGGCAGTATCAAGAGGACCGTCAGCGCCTAAGCGCGCGTGGACATCGGAGTCTTCGACCACCTCGACCGCCGCAACGTGCCGCTCGACGAGCACTACGCAAGCCGCCTGCGCCTGCTCGAGCGGTACGACGCGGCGGGCTTCGCCGCCTACCACCTCGCCGAGCATCACGCGACACCGCTCGGAATGGCCCCGGCGCCCGGCATCTTCCTCGCCGCGGCCACGCAGCGCACGCGGCGAATCCGCCTGGGGCCGTGCGTCTACTGCCTGCCGCTCTACGACCCGCTCCGGCTGATCGAGGAGATCTGCATGCTCGATCAGATGTCGCAAGGGCGCTTCGACCTCGGCGTCGGCCGCGGGATCGTGCCGTACGAGATGGCGTACTTCGATCTGCATCCGTTCGAGACGGAGGAGATCTATCGCGAGGCGCTCGAGGTGATCCTGGCCGGGCTGACCAACGACGTGCTCGAGCACCGGGGCCCGCGCTACACGTATCGCAAGGTGCCGATGGTGCTGAAGCCGTTCCAGAAGCCGCATCCGCCGATCTGGTACGGGCTCGCGCACGAGCGCGGCGCCGAGTGGGCGGCCACGAACGGCGTGCACGTGCTCACCAACCATCCGGCCGAGGGCGCGACGGAGCTGTTCGCGCGCTATCGCGAGGTGTGGCAGCGCAAGCAGGGGAGCGCACCGATGCCGAAGCTCGGCATGACGCGCCACGTGGTGGTGGCGGCCACCGACGCCGAGGCCGAAGCCATCGCCCGGACGAACTACGCCACGTGGTTCGCCAATCTCACCAAGCTCTGGCGCGACTTCGGCTCCTCGCCGATCCGTTTCGCGCGCG
>QHSB01000589.1 GCA_003220335.1 Candidatus Rokuibacteriota bacterium | reverse complement strand
ATCGCCACCGTGCTCAGCCACAACCCCTCGGTGGCGGCCTTGAATCAGAAACGAGGACAACCATGAAAATGAGGAGATTCATTTTCTTGATCGCCTTGTCGTGCGTTGTGCTCGGACTCGGAGGTGGCCCCGCGGCGCCACAGCCGGGCGGGCCAGCTGCGCGAAGGGTCATCATCTTCGTGTGGGACGGGCTGCGAGCGGACGATGTCACTCCGGAAAACATGCCGAACTACTTCGCCCTCGCGCGATCAGGGGTCGTCTTCGCGGATCACCACGCCGTCTATCCAACCTTCACCATGATGAACTCCGCGTCCATTGCAACCGGGACGTATCCGGGGATGCACGGGTTCTATGGCAACGTTGTGTATGCGCCGAATGCCAAGGGGAAGAACGCCAAGGGAGTCGCGATCGACTTTTTGGCCCCGGCGTTCATCGAGGACTTCGGCGTGGTGGAAGCGGTGCGAGATTCGTACCAGGGCAGGCTGACGCTTGTTTCGACGATGCTTCAGGCGGCACAGGCCAAAGGGCTGACGACAGCGGCCGTCGGTAAATTCGGCGCCGCCTTCATTCAGGATTACCACCGAGGGGGCGTCATCCTCGACGAGGACGCCGCGATCCCGCTGAGTTTCGCGAAGGAGCTCCAGAACGCTGGGCACGCCCTTCCGAGGAACACCGTCAACGCCTACAGCGCTGGAGCCTTGGCACTGGCTGATAACAATGGCGACCCAACAGCTCCGATTCCGATTCAGAGGCTCGCCGATCGGGAGACCGCGAATCCGCTCGACCGCACCGGCGCCCTCTCTCGGCGTGGGTTCACGTATCTGACCGACGTATTCGTGAATTACATCCTCCCGACGAAAAAGCCGGACCTCACGATCTTCTGGTCGAAGGAGCCGGACGCAACGAACCATGCGTACGGCCCGGGGACATATAACTCGATCGACGCCACGAAGATGAACGACGAGATCCTGGGTCGCGTCGTGGACAAGATTCGCCAGCTCGGCTGGGCGCAGACCACCGACATCATCATCACGCAGGACCACAATCACAGCACCGTCTCCGGTGATGTCGCTCATTACCCGTTGCGAGGGATTGCCGATGACCGCGTCGGCTCGCATGATCCGTATGGGTACTCCGTCTCGGGCTTCGTGCGGACGGCCGCGTTGCTCACCCTCGATGGCCTGAAGGCCTACGATGGCGCGGGCTGTCGAAACATCCCCACCTTGTCAGGCATCCTGTTCGACGGTACCCACCTCCACCCCACCAAGAACGACGCGGATGGAACCGTGTGTGGCAAAGCGCAAACGTACACATCGCCGAGGTACGCGGTGCCGAAGCCGGTTCCGCCCGGCGGTATCGTTGTGGCTGCGAACGCGGGGAGCGACTACTTGTTCGTCCCCGATGGTGACGCGAACACGGTCAAGGCCGCTGTGGTGAGTCTGCAGAGTCGGCTGCAATTCGGCGCCGTCTTCGTGAGTGACAAGTACGGGGACATTCCGGGAACCCTGCGCATGGGGCTCATCAACACGGAAAGCCCGGCGAGCGGCCGCGGCCCAGACATCATCGTCAGCTTCACCTTCGACGAACACGTCGGCGTGGCAGGCCGGCCTGGAATCAGCTACGCCAGCTCGGTCAACCGCAGGGGCGACCACGGCAGCTTCTCACGCACCGACACGCATATTTCGATGATGGCCCATGGGCCCGACTTCAAATCGGGCATGTATGACACGCTTCCAACGGCAAACGTCGATATCGCGCCGACGGTCGCGCGCATTCTCGCGCTCAACATGCCGGGGGTTCAGGGACGAGCGCTCGAGGAGGCGTTGAAGGACGGGCCGCGGGTCACGGAATACGCGGTCTTGGGAAGGACCCACCGGTCCTCGAAAAAGAGCGGCTTGAAGATGAAGCTCCCCACCGACCTCGACGGCCGCAGCATTGATCCTAGCCTGACGATGTATTCCGTCGAGCTGACGACGAAGATCCTCACCCGAGGTACCCCGAGTTACATGTATTTCGACCAGGCCAGAGCGATCCGCGAATGAGGGTGTTCGGCTCAGCGACCCAACCCTCCGAGGATCGCCATGAACATGAGAAAGTCGTTCGGGTGACTGTCGAAGTAGGCGTCCCGATGCTGATGCACCTCGACGGCGTTGGCGATCGCGCGTCCGTACTCGTCCCAGGCCAGCAAGGCGACCTGCGCGCCGTTCATGAACCTGTACACCAGGCGCCGATTGCCTTGCCGATCCCAGAATGTGAAGTCCCCATCGGGCCCTTGATCGCTGTATCGGCCTTCGCCCATCTTCTGACCGGTGGGGTGCCACGCCGTGAAGGCGCCGGTGGGGCGTGAATCGCGGAGGTCGCCCTCGCCGGACTTCTGTCCGTTGAGATGCCACATGGTGATGTGGCCGTTGGGAAAGTTGTGGCGATATGTGGCTTCGGACGTCTTGATTCCGGCGCTATATCCGATGAAACGTCCGTCCCGCTGGTCAGCCACGAATTCGGCTTCCTCCTGCTTCGAGCCGTCCTGGTTCCACTGCGTCCAGAGGCCCTGTTTGCGGCCGTAGACGTAGGGCCCCTCGGCGAGGTTGACGCCGCTGTTGGACCATGTCGTCCAGCGGCCGTGCTTGAGGCCGTCGCGATATTCGCCCTCTTCCTTCTTGGCGCCTGACGGATGCCACGTCGCGTAGGGCCCGTGGCGCTGCACGCCAGACGGGCCGGATTTCTCGCACCAGCGGGCGTAACCGCGAGGAGGCGCGTCACCCCTGACCTGCGCGCCGGCGGGGCAGCTAAAGGCGTCCGCGGCGGCGAGGCCGGGCAGCGTTGACAGGGTCGTGAGAAAAGCGAATGCCGCGGTGGGGAGGATCTTCAGCGCGCGCCGCCGGCCATGAGTATCAGCAGCGTGAGCAGCGTGTTCGGCTCGCCGTCGAGGTAGCCGCGCTGCTGCTCGAACTGCTCGGGGTCCGTGACCTCGCGCCCGCGCTCGTCCCACGCCTGCGTGTGCGTGACTTGACCCTTCGTGAGGCGTACCAGCATGCGCCGCCGGCCGGCCCGATCCCACAGGGTGAACTCGCCCTCGGCGCCTCCGTTGCCGAATCGGCCGTCGGCGCTCTTCTGGCCGTTGGCGTGCCACGTGGTGAAGGCGCCGACCGGGCGACCGTCGCGGAAGTCGGCCTCGCCCGCTTTGCTTCCGTCGCGATGCCACGTGGCCCAGTGGCCGTCCGGGCGTCCGTCGCGAAACACGCCCTCGGACTCCTTGACGCCGCTCTTGTACGTCATCCACGGGCCATGCTGCTTGTCGGCGAGATAGCCGATCTCGTCCTGCTTGA
>QHSB01000588.1 GCA_003220335.1 Candidatus Rokuibacteriota bacterium | reverse complement strand
TGCTTGAGCGTGTCGTAGAACTCCGGCAGATCACCGCCGACGGTGACGCCGAACATCTTCGGGTTCACCGCGAGCTCTTTCATCTGGCGCGTGAGCGCGACGGCGTCGTCGAAGTAGGTGGCGGCGGCGACGATGTCCGGGTTGGCGGCCTTGACCTTGGTCAGCAGCGCCGAGAAGTCCGTGTTGCCCTTCGGGTAGGCCTCTTTGAAGACCACCTGCAGGCCCTTCTTCTTGGCGACCTCTTCGGCGCCGGAGGCCGCGGCCTTCGAGAACAATGTGTCCTCGTTGACGACGGCCACGGTCTTGAGCCCGCGCTTGACGCCCGTATCGAGCAAGCCCTCGAGGTACACCTCTGCCGGCGAGATGACCATGAACACGTAATTGCGTTTCTGCCCGGGCGGACGCTTGAAGATCGACGTGGTCGCCGCCAGCGGTGCCACCATCACCTTCTTGTACTTCTCGGTGACGTTCACCGATGCCTCGGTCACCGGCGAGGAGTAGGGACCCATGACGCCGTCGACCTTGTCTTCGGTGATGAGCTTCTCGTACAGCCGCACCGCGGTGGCCGGCATCGACTGATCGTCGTAGACGACGAACTGCACCTTGCGGCCGAGCAAGCCGCCCTTCGCGTTCAGCTCTTTCTCGCAGATCTGGTAGCCCTCGTGCTGGTTCTTGCCGAGCTTGGCGTACGTTCCCGTCAGCGACAACGACGCGCCGATGCGGATGGGCGCCTGTGCGGTGGCCGGCACGACGCCGCCGACGGCCAGCGCGAGCGCGACCGCGAGCGCGGCCGGGGCTTTCGGAGTCATGGAGAGCCTCCTGGAAGGTGCGTGCGCAGACTAAGTACCATCCGCTCGTTTGCAGTGTCAAGGCGCGGCGGCCTTGGCGCGCGTGATAGGGTGAAGGCGTGACGCGGATCCTCCTCATCGAAGACAACGCCGACGCCCGCGAAGCCCTCCGCGCCCTGCTCGAGCTGGACGGGTACGAGGTCCATGCGGCCGCCGACGGCACCGAGGGCCTCGAACTCGCGCGCACGAAGATGCCCGAGGTCGCGCTGATCGACATCGGCCTGCCCGGCTTCGACGGTTACGAGGTCGCGCGGCGGATGAAAGCGCTACCGGCGTCGCCCGTCATGATCGCGTTGACGGGGTACAGCGAGCCCGACGATCGTGCGCGCGGACGAGAAGCGGGATTCGCCGCGCACCTGGTCAAGCCGGTCGACCCGGATGACCTCACGCGGATGCTGACTAGTCTCGAAATTCCCGGTCCAGGATCTCGCGGATAAAACGGTCGAGGGACACCGGGTAGAACCTCGCGTCGGGCGACGCGATGACGGCCGTGTCGATCACCTCACGTCGCGTGAGATCCTCCAGCACCCGCTCCAGCTGCGTCCCGGGATCGGCCTCGTGGCGCCGGATCGCCAGGTCCTCGCTCTCCAGCGATACGCGTCCCGCGTACCGGAAGCTGAACACGCGCGCGACGATCCGCGCGTCCATGAGGTCGCGCTCGCCGAACATCTCGCCGTAGGTCGGCGCGTTGCCGCCCAGCACCAGCCGCGGCGACACGCGGATCCGGCCGCGCACCTCCACCGTCTTCGACGTCCGGTCGTACTCGGCGGGCCCGAGCAGGACGTAGGGCAGCACGTGATAGCCGGCGATGATGCCGCGCAGCGGGGTCCGGATCACGCGCGTCTCGTCGAACACCGTGCGGAGGAACTCTTGATCGGACCACTCGGGCATGAGTCAGTGTATCGTGAGGGGCGTGGAGCAGCCGCGTTCCTCGGGGGGCGGCAAGAGAGCCGACGAGGCTCGCATATGCGCGCGGTCCGGTCAGCCGATGGAAGAGCGCAAGTGCAAGATCAACTGCGGCAACTCTGGTTTGAGTCACGATTGCAGCGACCCGTGACCTCCACCACCTGACGTCAGGCCTGTAGCCCGATGTCCCGACGCGTCTTCCTCCTCTCCCCCGCCAACTGCGGCGGCGAGCGCGCGCAGCTCCTCTTCTCGCCGCGGGCGAGCTTCGATCTCGCCCGACGGATCCGCGCGCCCGGCGGGGCGCCGCTCGGCGAGGTGATGTCGTTCGTCTCCGGGCTCTATTTCCGCGGCAAGCTCACGTACGCGGCGAGGTTCGGCGTGCCGCTCGTCATCACGCCGCACGCCGGCCTGCGACCACCCGACGACCCCGTGACCCTGGCGCGTCTGCGGGCGGCGGCGCGCGTGGACATCCACCCGGAGAACCCGCGCTATCGCCGCCCCCTGCTCGTCTCCGCGCGCGCGGTCGCGTCCGTCCTCGAGCCCGACGACGGTGTCACGCTGCTCGGCAGCATCGCCTCCGACAAGTACGTCCCCGCGCTGCTGGAGGTCTTCGGCACGCGGCTCACCTTCCCCAGGGTGTTCGTCGGCCGCGGGGACATGAGCCGTGGCGGCCTGCTCCTCCGGTCCGTGCGGTACGAGGTCGAGCTCGACTACGTGCCTGTGGCCGGCGCCGTGCGCCACGGGCCCCGACCGCCGCGGCTCGAGCGGGCGCGCTGATGCCCCGCCGCGCTGCCGCCCGCCGGCCCACCCCTCCGCCCGGAGGCCCGCCTGCCCCGGGGCGCGGCCCCGCGACGCGCGACCATCACCCCGCGCAACGCACCCGCGCCACGGCGCCGGCGCGCGTCACCTCGGCCGTGGAGATCCCGCGCGACGTCAACGACGCCGAGATCGACGTCGGCGGGCGCGCCGTCAAGCTGACGAACCTCAGGAAAGTCTTCTGGCCCGACGAGGGCATCACGAAGGGCGACCTCCTCCGCTACTACGCCGTCATGGCCCCGGTCCTGCTGCCCCACGTCCGGGACCGCGCGATGGTCATGAAGCGATATCCGAACGGCGCCGCCGGCGACTTCTTCTTCATGAAGCGCGCGCCGAAGCCCCGCCCCGCGTGGATCGAGACGTGCTCGATCGAGCACTCGTCGGGCAACGTCATCGACTTCCCCATGATCAACGACCTGGCGGCGCTGCTCTGGGTGATCAACCTCGGCTGCATCGATCTCAATGAGTGGTACGCGCGCTGCGACGACGTCGATCGCCCGGACTACCTGCACTTCGATCTCGACCCGGGCGAGGAGGTCGGCTTTCCCCAGGTGGTCGAGACGGCGCAGGTGGTGAACGAGACGCTGCGCGGCCTTGGCATGCCGACCTACGCCAAGACCACGGGGAGCCGCGGCATCCACGTCTACGTGCCGATCGTGCGCGGACCGACGCAGAAGGATGTCTGGATGGTGGCCAAGACGATCTCGCTCGACATCGCGAAGAGCCACCCGCGGCTCACGACCGCCGTCTATCGCAAGGAGATCCGCCCGCGCGACCGCGTGCACGTCGACTTCAACCAGAACGCGTGGGGGCGCACGCTGGCCTCGGTGTACTCGGTGCGGCCGCGCCCGCGCGCGCCCGTCTCGACGCCGGTCACGTGGGAAGAGCTGGCCGGCACGCTCGCCATCGACGACTTCCGCATCGACAACGTGCCGGCGCGGGTGAAGCGACTCGGCGACCTGTGGGCGCCCGTGACGGCCGAGTCCCCGCGCGGCCGCTTCGATCTCACGCCGTTCGTGCCGGCTACACGACCGCGATCGCCTCGACCTCGATGAGCCAGTCCGGGTGGGCCAGCGCGGCCACCTGCACGAGCGTGGAGGCCGGCCCCTTCTTGCCGAAGAATTCCTCGCGCACCGGCACGAGGTCCGCGCGGTAGCGGATGTCCGTCAGGTACGTGTTGATCTTCACGATGCTGTCCATGCGGCCGCCGGCCGTCTCCACCAGCGCCTTCAGGCACCGGAACGTCTCGCGCGCCTGGGCCTTGAAGTCGCCGCGATGGGCGACGGAGCCGTCCTTGTCGTAGGCGACCTGCCCGGCGAGGAAGAGCACCGTCTGGGCGTCGCTCACCTTGATGCCCTGGCTGTAGGTCGGGGGATCGAAGACGCCGCTCGCGCAAAACTTCTCGATCTTCGGCATGGCTGGACCTCCGGGAGTGGATTGGCGACGCGATTGTAGACGATCGGAGAGGGCTGACGTCGTAGGCGCGCGAGATCGGCGGGGTGGCGCCGGCGCGCGTGCCGACGATCAGGCGGCTTCGAGGGCGTCGGCGGGGCCGTCGTCGGCGATGCCCGCCGTCCAGATCGCGGCCTCGTGCTCGGTGAGGTTGCCCTGCGGCGCCAGGCGCGGATCGGCGTAGCCCCAGCGCTCGACGTCCACGAGGTATTGGGCGCGCGAGAGGATGGTGCCGCGGCAGACGCGCTCGCCCGCCTCGGGAGTCGCCAGCTCGCGCTGCAGCCGCGTGGAAAGCTCGCTCAGGATGCCGGGCGGGATGCGGTGGCGCTCGCCCGGGTAGATGAAGCCGAACAGCACCAGGTGGGCCATGAGCACGCGCCAGTAGTCGCCGAAGCGCGCGACCAGCCGCGGCCAGTCGATGCGCTCGGCGGAGGATTTCAAGATATGCGCGACGTCGCCGCCGTCGAAGCGCTCGCGCTCCATGATGAAGGCCTTCGACCAGATCATCTCCTCGGCGGGGATGAGCCGCACGGGCCGGCCGAACACCTCTTCGGGGACGCTGTGACGGAACCACTCGTCGTCGACGGCGGCCACGCCGTTGCCGGAGCTGAAGATGACGTCGACGAAGTCGTCGCCGCACCGCGCCTTGCCGAGCCAGTGCGGAAACGGCAGCTCCGTCTCGCACCCCGACGCGGACAGCGTCGCCAGCACCCGCTCGACGTCGCGCGGGTGCACGAAGATG
>QHSB01000587.1 GCA_003220335.1 Candidatus Rokuibacteriota bacterium | reverse complement strand
TCGTCGGGTCGAGCCAGTGCAGATCCTCGACCCAGAGCAACGTGAGCTCGCGCCGAGCGCGAGCCTGGATCAGATCGAGAAGTGACCGGAAGAGACGTGTGCGGCGGTCTTCCGGAGGGAGTCCTGAGGGCGCAGGGACGTGATCGGACACCCCGAGAAGGTCGAGCCAGAAATCCAGGGCGATCGGGTCGGGCTGCGCGTTCCCGAGACCGCGTCTCACGGCGTCCCGGACGTCCGAAGGTGACGCACCTTCGCCGACACCGAAGAGACTGCGCGCAAGCGCGACGATCACGTGAAAGGGAAGCATGCGTCCGTGGGAGAGCGCGCGGGCGTAGTGAAGCGTCACGCCGCGGGCGCGCTCGACGAACTCGTGACAGAGGCGGCTCTTTCCCGCACCCGGCTCCGCGGTAACGAGGACGACTTTCGGTCGACCTGACTGCGTCTCGCGCAGAGCCCTCTCGAGCAGAGCGAGCTCGCGCTCGCGGCCGACGAAGCGCGAGAAGCCGCGCGCCCGGGAGCTCTCGAGGCGGCTCCGGATCTGGCCCGGACCCCGCAGCTCGAATACGCGCACGGGAACGCTTGCGCCCTTGAGACTCTGTTCCCCACGGTCGAGGAAGTCGAAGAAGCCCGCTGCGAGGCGCGCGGTCTGCTCGGTCACACTGATGCCGCCTGGTGGCGCCAGTTGCTGCACCCGGGCGGCGAGCCCGACGACGTGCCCCTGCGCGGTGTAGTCCATGCGCAGGTCGTCGCCGATCCGCCCCACCACGACCTCGCCGGAGTTCAGGCCCATCCGCACCGCGAACTCGAGCCCGCTCTCGCGCCGCACGTCTTCGGCGAGGGTGCTGAGCTCGCGGGCCAGATCCAGGGCGGCCGCACAGGCTCGCTGGGCGTGGTCCTCGTGCGCGATCGGGGCGCCGAACAGCGCCATGATCCCGTCGCCGGTGTACTGGTTGACGGTTCCCTCGTATCGGTGAACGCCGCCCGCAAGGATCCGGAACAGGCGATCGAGCAGGCGATGCCATTCCTCGGGATCGGCGCGCTCCGCGAGCTCCATCGAGCGCACGACGTCGGCGAAGAGGACGGTGACCAGCTTGCGCTCGCCCCTGAGCGCGCTCTGGGACGCAAGAATCTTCTCGACGAGATGCCGCGGCGTGTAGGAGCGCGGCTCGCGGGTGATTGTCGGCGCCGCGAGGGGCACGCCACAATCGTTGCAGAACCTCGCGCCAGCGGGGTTCTCGTGGCCACACGATTGGCAGCTCACTGGGCCCTTGCCCATCTGGTGCGGCGTCGGCCCACGCTGCTTCGGCCACCCCGGCGCGATAGGTGTCGACCTGACAGAATCTTCCCGGTCCTTCCCGAGCGCGCTTGCGTTGGTTCGGGCGACGCCACCTAGGCCGTAGCCCCGTAAGCGACGAGCCACGCGCGCCGAATCCGGCGAAGCATAGCCGGGTACAGAATGCGTCGAAACGGCTCGATCGCGATCAGATACGGTCGCGTGAGCCAGGAAACGGGGATCACGTATATCCCCCAGTACAGACGGTACCCGCTCGCGGTAGGTGCCAGGGCAGTGCAGACGTACCCGTGTACCGTGGCATTACGGGTCTCACTCAGCGCCTCGCCGGGAAATTGGTACAGCAAAAGGAACGAACCAACGGGCGTGCCGGGGGTAACTTCGGAGTCGCGGCGATCGCGCTCCGACAGCCGCGACAGGAGCGAGTCTTCGGGCCGCATCGGCATGCGGTCCCAGCCGAACACACGTCCGAGAAAATGTCGTAGGCCGTAAATAGTATTGGCGACGAGGCTTGGCGCAGCGGCCGACTCGAGCGCGCGGATGTCGGCTACGCTCCGTCCGGCACCGCCGCCCGGAAGGTCCACGATAGAGACGTCGTACAAGGGCACGTCGCGCAGCAGGTCGTGGGCACGAAGGTCCAGGCGCAGATACTCGGCGGGGGACGCCCGCATGCGGCGAACTGTATCAGATTCGATCGGATGCGCGCGACGGTTTTGGATTGTTCCGATGAGAACGCCGATTACGGCGTGGCCGAAGCTGATGCCCTGGGCGACCCGCGCTCGTCAGTTCGCGCCCGCCGGTACATGCCGCTCGGGCGCCTCTCTAACATCGAATAGATCTAATAGAGAATGGGCCGATGCGGAAGCCGCAGCTGACCAGCGCCTCGAGCAGGGAAGTGCAGGCGCCGGGGACGCCCGGTAGAACCGAGCTGCGCCCGCGTGTGCCGCCGTCGCCGAGGAATGCGTCGACCCGAAGGTCGCCCCGCGCGTGATCGCCAACGCCACCCACGGCAAGCCCGGCGCATCTAGGCCTCGCCATCGAGCGCCCCCGTTCGGGGGTCGGCGCTCCCTCCGTTCCGCCGCCGCGCCGCCGCCACGCGCGAGCGGCGGCCGCCCACGAACGGCCACCGAAAATTCCCCCTCGCGGCTGTAGGCGCCGCCCGCGCGGCGCAGTCTACTTTGTCCAATCAGGCGGCGGCCCGTCGCGCCCCGGGCCGCGAGAAGGATCGCGCGATGTGCGGGATCGTCGGTTATGTGGGTGACAAGGACAAGGACGCGGCGCCACTTCTGACCGTCCTCGACATTACCCGCGCGACCGCGTCGAGATCGTCATCGGCTCCGACGGCCTCCACAGAACGACGCCGGGACTGCGGTCGGCGACGGCGTCGGATTCTACTGGCGCTACGAGAAATTGATCCTCCGGGAGCTCTTCGAGCCGGTCCGCGACGACACGATTCTCGACGACGTGCTCATTCCTTTGCGCATCGCGCGCCGGGGCTACCGCGTCGTGCTCGAGACCCACCGTCAAGTCGCCCTGAGCGCAAGCACATGTCGAATCAGCAAGGAAGAACGAGGTCACGGTTCGGTCAACGTATTCTGCGGACGGATGGAAGGAGATCGGCATGCGTCAACCAGTAACGCTACGCGCAGTGATCAGCCTACTCGGGATCGCGACCTTGGTGCTCACCAGCACCTTGGCCTTCGCGGACATCACGCCGCCGCCGCCGCCGTTTAGCGGGAAGTGCGACTTCCTGACGGGTGGCGGCTTCATCTACCCGAACGGCACCGACAAAGGAAACTTCGGCGTTGGAGGCGGATGCAAGAAAGGCTCGGGGACGAATGACGTCCCCTACTGGGGCCATCTCGAATTCCACGACCACGGCGTCGACCTGAACGTGCATATGACCGCGATCACGGCCTACTTCCCCGAAGGAACCACCGGCACTGACCCCCAGACCGGCCAGCCGACCGGTACCCGCTGGATTTGCGGCACGGCGAGGACGGACCAGTTTGGCGACGTCGACTTCGCCGTAAGGGTCACAGACGCGGGCGAACCAGGCACCGCGGACGAGTTCGACATTCAGCTGACCCAGAACGGCACAATCGTCTATTCGACCTTCGACTTCTCAGGCGGCACGTTCCACAAGTTGGGCGGAGGCGACGGAGGGGGCGGCAACATCCAGCTCCACGAGCCCAACAATTCGACCACGGGGATCTTCGGCGGGACGTGCGCGGCTGGGATTTAACCTCAGCGGCTCGCGCGTGGGCTGTTCGATAACCGATCGGCCTCCGGCGGTTGCTCTCAGGCGTTCTTCCCGAACGGCCTGGGAGCAACCGAGCCGCCGGGAGTTCCTCGGGCGCGTCGCCCTGGCCGCGGCGAGCCTCTCGGGTTGCTCATCACTGCGCGCTCGGACCACGCTCGACTCGCCCCCCGCGCAGGCTCGCGCGCCGAGGAAGGTCGTCATTCTCGGGGCCGGGCTGGCGGGGCTGGTCGCGGCCTACGAGCTGACGCAGGCCGGTCACGATGTGACGATCCTCGAGGCGCGCGCGCGGCCCGGCGGCAGAGTGCACACACTCCGCGAGCCGTTTTCGGATGGCCTCCACGCCGAGGCCGGCGCGCTGTTCATTCCGAGTAACCACCAGCTCACCCTCAAGTACGCCAACTTCTTCGGCCTGCCCATCCGGCCGAATCCGCCCCTGTCTGCCCCGAATCTCTTCTACGTCCGAGGGCAGCGGGTCGTCGCCGACTGGGGGCCGAATGTCGAGTGGCCATTCGATCTCACTGCCGATGAAACGAAGCTCGGCGTCGGGGGCATGTGGGAGAAATATATCCGCGCGGGGCTGGAGGGCCTCGGCGACGTCACGGCACCGGGGTGGCCGTCGGATCCCCGACTCGAGACGCTCGACCGGATGAGCGTGGCCGAATTCCTCCGCTCACGGGGCGCTTCACAGGGCGCCGTGGCCCTCCTGCGTGTCGGCTTTCTCGACCTCGTCGGTGATGGCATCGACAGCTATTCAGCCCTCCTGATGCTGCGTAGATTCGCCCTGAGACGGACGGAGGCGCTGAGGTTCTCGATCATGGGCGGGGCCGACCGTCTCCCGAGGGCCTTCGCAACGACACTGGCAGCGCGGATTCGCTACCAGTCGCCCGTGGTCCGCATCGAGCCAGGTGAGACATCGGCCAGGGTCGTCATCGGGCGGGACGGCCAACATCAGAGGCTCACCGCGGACCACATCGTCTGCACGATTCCCTTCTCCGTCCTCAAGAGCATCGACGTCTTCCCGTCGTTCTCGCCGCACAAAGCACGGGCCGTCGACCAGCTGCCGTACACCTCGAGCACCCGCGTCTACCTGCAGTTCAGGCGAAAGGCGTGGACCAGCGAACGTCCCTACGTCACGGCGGCCACCGACCTTCCGATGAAGTGGGTGTTCGAGCACACGGCGAGCCAGCCAGGTCCGCGCGGAATCCTCGAGGCTCAGGCGACCGGCGTGGATGGCCGGCGCGTGGCCCAGATGGGGGAGAGCGACAGAGTGCAGTTTGCGCTTTCACAATTGCAGCAGATCTTTCCCGGTCTCAGTGGGGACTTCGAGCGCGGGGTGTCGAAGAGCTGGGACGAAGACCCGTGGGCACGCGGTGCCTTCGCGTATTTCCGGCCCGGCCAGATGCTGTCACTCCTCCCGCACATCGTTTG